>JACDBR010000032.1 GCA_013694825.1 Solirubrobacterales bacterium | reverse complement strand
TGCCCATTCTCGGGTGCCGCGGCGGAGGCCGGGGTTCGCTCGGTGCTGCGCAGTCGGAGGTTCTCCTGCCTGGAGCGCTCCCTGGTTCTTCAGAGATGGCTTGATGACGGGCAGACACCCTGCGACGTCATCATCGGGGTGAGATCAGACCGGGGTCTCGGCGCTCACGCTTGGATCGAAGGCCTAGAGGATGCCGGGCAATTCACGGAAATAGCCAGGGTGCAACCGATTTCCGGGCGACTCGTACGGACCGGCGGCCCGGATTCGCTTTGAGCCCTCTCTCCCTATCGGTCCTCGACAGCTCGACCGTGGCCCTCAACCTGCGAATCGACGCAGAGACCGCGGCCTTGCACAAGGAGTTCGGACGAGCCGGAATCCCTTGTGTTCTCCTGAAGGGACCAGTGATCGAGCGCTGGCTCTACGTCGGGGAGAACCGCGCGTATGGCGACATCGATCTTCTGGTCCAGGGATCTCGTTACGACGAAGCCGTTGCGGTACTGGAGGCGGTGGGGTATCAAGAGCAGGCCCTGGATCCCGTCGAGCGCGGCGGGCATGCTCGGACGTTCAATCCTGCACCGAGAAGGATCTCCCAAGTGGACCTGCATTCGAGCTTCCACGGAGTGGGTGATGCCGAGCGCCTCTGGCGGGAGTGTTCAACTTCGGAGACGATCAGGCTCTTTGGGGAGCACGTGGAGGTCCCGCCCCCGTCGACCAGGGCCGTGATGCTCGCCTTACATGCCGGGGCCCACGGACCGGCCAAGCCGCGTCCCCTCGAGGACTTGTCGCGCGCTCTGATGAGACTGACGGAGGATGAGTGGTTGCTCGCGTTTGATGTTGCTGATCGCGTTCGGGCCAGCGACCTATTTCTCGCTGGACTCCAGATTACAGCGCCTGGTGCGGCCCTCTGTGCCAGGGTCACGTCAGCCAGTGTGGGTGACCGTAGGGCGTTGATCAGCTCGCGAGGCGATACGTCGATAGCCGATGGTCTCTGCCGGGTCATCGAGGCGCCTACGATGAGATCGAGGGCGCGGCTCTTGGCTCGAGAGATATACCCGACGCGAGCCTTCATGGAGCTGTGGTCTTCCCGCACCTCTCGCCACCGCGGAGGAGTGATCCTCGCCCGTTGGCTGCGCCTTGCATCGATAGCGGCGAAAATGCCGGAGGCCCTGCGGGTGCTCCGACGCGTAAGCGCTGAAGCTCGCCGGGCGGGATGAGGCCGGTCTCCTCGGCACGGGGGGCGCCACACGGCTTCGATGTGCGTGGCCGCGGGACCCCGATCGCTCAGCGGAGGCCTGCGAGTGTTGTGGACGAAGAGCTGGCGACGATCCGCAGCATCCTCGGCAGCGACGACGTCTACCTGCTTCGCGTCGGCCGCTTCAACCGCGACATCCACGACCTGATGCTGCTCAATCGTCGCAGTGGCCGGCGGATGCGCCAGATCCCGATCCCCCAGACCCGCAGGGGCGTCGGCGAGCAGGTCACCTCCGTCGACTACGACCGCAACGGCAAGACCGACTTCCTCGTCCAGAACGGGCGCCGCAAGGCGAAGGGGCCGACGAGGTTGATCTCGTTTCGGTGAGGTTGAGTCCGCGGGTGGGGCGTTACGCGCCAATCGAGCGCGGTGACACAGCAACCAGGTCCGGCAGTCACCGACCCCGGCTTCGGTCGCCCCTGATTCAGCCCCGCTTATCATCGCCTCCGTGCCCGGGATTCAGACGCGCCGCTTGTCGAAGTCGTTCGGCCGCCTTCGGGCTCTGGACAGCGTGACGATCGAAGTCGAGGCCGGGGAGATCATCGCCCTGCTCGGCCCGAACGGAGCCGGCAAGAGCACGCTGCTTCGCATCCTCGGAGCCACCGTGCTACCGGATGCCGGGTCGGCAGAGCTCGACGGGCACGATGTCGTGACAGACACCGAAGAGGCCAAGCGGGCCGTCGGCCTGATGCTCGCGGAGGAGCGCTCTTGGTACTGGAGGCTCTCTGGTCGTCGCAACCTCGAGTTCTTCTGCGCGCTTCACGGACTTCGCTCGAGGCAGGGGCGTGAGCGAGCCGACGAGCTCCTCTCGGAGTTCGGCCTCCGCGATGCCGCCGACCGACCCTGTGGGGGTTACTCCGCGGGAATGAGAGCTCGTCTTTCGCTGGGACGGGCCCTGATCTCCCGACCGGCGGTGCTCTTGCTGGACGAGCCGACGAGAAGCCTGGATCCGGTGTCCAGCGTCGCCTTCCGCGAGCTGGTCCTGCGTATGGCACACGAGGAGGGCACCGCGATCCTGCTCGCGACCCACTCGCTCCACGAAGCGGCCTCCGTTGCTACCAGAACGATCGGTCTCGCCGAGGGCCGCGTAGCCTTCTCTTGCGAGCAGGGGGCGAGCGCCGCGGCTCTCGAGAGCCAGATGATCGCACTCGTATGACGGCTGGGCTGCTGTGGGCGTTTCTCCGCCGCGACGCCGCAATCCAGGTCTCATACCGCAGCGATCTGGCCCTCCAGTTCGCCTCTGCGATCTTCACGCTGACGCTGTTCTTCTATCTCGGCGAGCTCGTCGACGCGAGCGCGCTCGCCGATGACGCCGGATTCGACGGCGGCTACTTCGCCTTCGCCATCGTGGGAATAGCCCTGCTCCAGATCATGCAGACGGGCCTGGCCTCCTTCGCCAATCGCCTCCGGCAGGAGCAGCTCACGGGAACGTTCGAGGCCCTGATGGCTGCACCCGTCAGTCCCGCTGTCGTAATCGTGCTGACTGCCGTCTTCGACCTCGTGCGAGCGACCGTGGTGGGGCTCGTCTTGATCGTTGTCTCGGTAGCCATCTTCGGACTAAGCCTGTCCGGTGGTCTCGTCGGATTGGCCGCCGCGCTCGTCGTATTAATAGGCGCCCTGACCCTGTTCAGCGCCCTCGGCGTGCTATTGGCTTCATTCGGACTCGTGTACAAGCAGACCATCACCCTGGTAGGGATGACGGTCACCGGACTCGCGCTGCTCAGCGGCGTCTACTTTCCCCTCGAGGTGCTGCCGGAGCCACTTTCGGCGGTCGGGGAACTGCTGCCCTTCACCTGGGCCGTGGACGCGATGCGCGCGGCGCTTCTATCGGGGGAGGTGGAGATCGGGCGCCTGTCGCTGCTCTTCGCTTCGGCGATCGTGCTGATGGCAACCGGCTTCGTCATCTTCCGCCTGGCCTTCGACCGGGCGCGTCGAGACGGCTCGCTTTCGCAGTACTGAAATGACGCAATCCCGGCGGTTCGCCCTACATGGCCTGGTCCTCGAGACGCCGTTTCGCCTCGACGCATCCGAGACCGATAGCGCCCCCGACTTCGAAGTACTAGAGGGGGTGCCACGCTCGACCGGCGCTCCACCGCCAGGAACGCTGTTGGCGGAGTTCCATATCGGGGCGACTGACTTCTGGCTCACAGGTGATCCGGACGCCGAGCGAAGCTGGATCATGAGGTATCGCGACGTGATCGATTTTTCGATTGACTTTGCCGAGAGCCAGATCATGGTCCACCGTGACCCGCGCTCGCCAATCGATCTCACGTCCGTGCTCCTGGCCGGAAGCGTCGTCGCGCATCTGCTCGCGGCCAGAGGACACCCCACGCTCCACGCCAACGCGGTGGAATGGGCCGGTGGCGCGGTCGCCGTCGTCGGGCCCTCGGGACGGGGCAAGTCGACGACGTCCGCACTTCTGTGCCGTGCCGGTGCTCGCCTCGTGTCAGACGATGTCGTCAGGGTCGTGAGCAATCGGTCCCTGCCGCAGTGCTGTCGTGGCTCGACCGTGATC
>JACDBR010000004.1 GCA_013694825.1 Solirubrobacterales bacterium | reverse complement strand
ACCCCAAGCTCGGCGCGGCGAAGGCTGCCGAGGCTCGCCGGCTGGCCCTCCAGTCGGAGGACCCCGCCGCGGCCGTCGTCGCCTCGTGGGCCCAGGCGGCGGCGGCGCACGCCCGTGGAGAGCTGCGCAGCAGTGTGCTAGCTGATCTACACGAGACACACGCGTTGCCCAGACTGGCGGTCAGCGTCTTCGACGGTCAGCTCTGCATCACGCAGAGGCTCCTCTACGGGGCGCGGCCCTATCCGGACGTGATCGCTTTCGCGGACTCGCTGGAGGCAGAGGCCGAGCGGCTCGGGGCCGCGCGCGGGCGCGCATTCGCGGTGACGATAAGGGGCGAGGCGAAGCTGCTCGCCGGAGCGCTCGACGAGGCGGACGACGACCTCGCCAGCGGCGTGGAGCTTCACCGCGATTTGGGCGCCGCGGCGGGCTTGTCATTTGCGTTGCAGCGGCAGGCCGAGGTGGCGCTTCATCGCGGCCTTCGGACGGAGGCCGTTGCGCTCCTCGACGAGGCGCTGGCGGTCGCCCGCGAGTCCGATGTCGGCTTTCACCTCCTCGATCGCATCTATGGAACGCGGGTGGCCGCCGCTCCCGACCCGGCATCCGCTCTCGCCGAGCTCGAGGAGGCGGAGGCCGCCGTGCGCGGCCCGGTCGAGACCTGTCCCGGCTGCAGGATCACGCTTGCCGTCCCGGCGGCGATCGCGGCCGCGCGGGCCGGAGACCTCGAGCGTCTGGCCCGATGGGAAGGGGCCGCGGAGTACCTGGCGACGGTCGTGATGCGTCTGCCCGCTTGGTACGCCGCTTTCGACGAGGTCAAGGGCCACCGCGAAGCAGTCAGCGGCGAGGCAGTCGCCGCATGCGACCACTTTCAGACGGCCGCCGCCGGCTTCAGAGCCTCGGGCCAGCCGCTCGACGAGGCCCGCTGCCTGACCCTCGCGGCGAGCCTGGTCGCGGACCCTGCTTCCGCCGATACTTGAGTGGCCAGCCTCAGCGGCGGTCAGTCTCGGGTTCGCGCCTCGGACCGCTCGCGCTCGGCGAGCTTCTGCTTCAGGTAAGCGGCCTTGTCACTGCGTCGCTCGTGCTGCGCAGCCTCGCCCGGCTGCTCGGACTCGGCTAGCCGGCGTTGCTCCTCGCTCTCTCGCTTCGCCTGCTCTAGCTTGAGCTCCTGGGTAGTCGACCCAGGATCATCTTTGCGGGACTCGCGGTCCATCCCGCCCAACCTAGCGACCTGGGCCGCGCGCCTCGTGATGATCTACCCTTGAGGCAGGCAGGCCGATGAAGCAGTTCGTTCGATGAATCGAGGGGTCTCGCGCGTTGCCGGCGCGCCGCAGTCCAGGGGCGGATTTCGCCGAGCGCTCGCGGCGCTTGCATTGGCTGGAGTCGCTGTCTTTGTCGGTGCCGGTCTGGCCACGGCGCACGAGATGAGCTATCCGTCGACGGTCACGATTCGCTTCTACGACGCCGCGGACCCGAATAGCGGCGCTTCGAGGTGCGACGATCCAACCGGGCACGAGGACTGCTTCTACGGCCGCGTCCGCTCAGCCCAGGCGGCTTGTCAGCGCCATCGCACCGTCAGGGTCTTTGACCGCAATCCCACGCCTCCGATGAGGGCTCGGGCCGACCACGCCGGAACCCAACCCGAGCTCGTCGGGAAGACGAGGTCCCGACGCCGACGGGCGCTGGATCGTCGTCGTCGACCACCCCGGAACCCACACCTTCTTCGCCAGGGCGGCCCGGCGCACGATCTCGCGGCGCGGCCACGCTCATAGGTGCCGACGGGCCGTCTCCGACGACCTCACGGTCAAATCTGACTACGGATGACCGGGGTTCACCACTTCGCACGGCGCGCCGAGCACGCCTAGCCGGCTGGGTCAAGCGGACGGGGAGCTAGAGGCGCTTGCGCGAGACCGAGAGCGTCGGCGACTGGGCCAGCGTCTGAAAGACGACGCAGTAGCGCTCGGTAAGGCGCTCCAACGTGGCGAGTTCCTCGTCGCCTGCGTCGGACTCGAGGTCGAACCGGAGGCGGATCTCGCTGAAGCCGATCGGCGTCTCCCGGTCTACCGCCAGCGTTCCTCGCCAGTCCAGGTCGCCCTCCGCGTGGACTGATCCGCCGACCGAGATACCCATCGAGGTCGCGACCGCACGCATCGTCACCCCGGCACACGCAACGAGCGCCTGAAGCAACATGTCACCCGAGCAGGCGGAGGTGCCGTCGCCGCCCGTCCCAGGGTGGAGCCCGGCCCTGACCAGGGCTTGCCCTGTCTGAACCGTGCAAGTCAGTCCCTCGTCGAGGTCGCCGTCCGCCGCGAGGGTGACCAGAGCGGCGTCAGCTTCGCTTTGATACCGCCTCTTCAAGGGCTGCTGGAGCCTGCGCAGCTCGTCGGCGCCGGTCGAGGTGCTCATGCGTTCAGCCTAGACCGGAAACAGCATCGTTGACGCCTCGGCTCTCGAGACGATGGCGGTGGAGGGACTCAGTAGAACCGCAGCCGCGCGAGGGGCTCGATCAGCTCGCGCTCCTCGTAGGCGAAATGCGAGTTCATCGCGTCGGTGAGCAGGTTGATCGCCGCTCTGACTTCGTCCATTCCGTCGGGCTCCGGTGTTGATCGACGCTGCCGAGGATCGCTGTGCGCTCGGCCATCCTCAGCAGCTGGCCGAGCTTCGTGACCGACTCGGCGCCGTAGTTGGAGGGGCCCGTCGGCGTCACGGGCGTTCAAGATCATCCGCCGCCGCTAGCTGCATTCCCCCCGAGAGGTCGTTGGGCGTCCACGGCATCTCGATCGCTCTAACCTGGATCGCATGAGGGAGGCCATCGGCCCACCGCTGCGGGCGGCCGCGTTGATCACCTTCATCACCGGGCTCGTCTTCCTGCTCGTCAACCCCCCGTCGTTCGGCGGGCTGGGTGACCTGCTCTCGCTGCTGGTGGGCGCCCTCGCGATCGTGCTCGTCACCGCCTGGGTGACCGTCGCGTTGATCGGCAAGGAGGAGCCGGAGCCCGAGTTCCAGCGGCGGGTCGACCGCAGCGAGGCTCTCGCCTCGCTACCGCCCCCCGACCAGCCGCCCAGCGAGTTCGACGAGCTGGTGATGCAGGCGCTCGACGACCTGCCGGAACGGTTCCGCGAGGTGCTCGAGCGCACTCCCGTCACGGTCTCCGCCCGCGGGCACGAGCATCGTGCCTACGGCCATTACGTCGGCGGCACCATTGCCCGCGACATCTATCCGGACCGCATCGTCATCTACCAGGACACGCTGGAGCGGGACTTCGGCCACGACCCCGAGTTGCTGCGGGCCCAGGTCGAGCGCACGGTGCGCCACGAGCTGGCACACCACTTGGGCTGGGATGAGCGCGGGGTGCGCGACCTCGGCCTTTGAGGATGGCGCGCGGCCGACCCGCTAAGGGCTGAGCGTCAACGCCGAGGCAGTCCGGGCGCCGGCGCGGAGCTCGTGCGGTCGATCGGTGCCGATCGCGTCGGGAGCGAACTCGAGGACTCGGCTCAGGATCTCCGGGTGGTTGACGGTGCCGGCGTTGACGCTCAGCCCGGCGCCACGCATCATCCCGACCAGCCGCTGGGTGAGAAGGAAGTGCTCGACCGAGATTCCGCCCACGCCCGTGCGAAGAGCCCACGAGGCGAGCGCCTCCGGCGCATAGTCGGCCCAGATCACGAGCCGGGATGAGATCCCTTCCGCTGCGGCGAGGGCGCAGGCCTCGCCATGAAAGCTGATCACCTCGACCCGATCGCGGATCGGCTCATCCCGAAGCCGCTCGCTGAGGGCCTCGGCGGTGCGCCGAGCGAGGGCGGGATCGGCGTGCGCCTTGACCTCGAGCTGGACGCGAACCGTCTCGGGCACGAGCTCGATCAGCTCATCCAGGAGGAGCGGGTGCTCGGCCGTCGGCGCTCCCGAGGAGTCACGGATGAGCGCCGATCGGATCTCTGCGGCGGTCCTCTGGTGTGCCCAGCCATCGAGGGTCGTTCCGAGCGTGAGCAGGGGGTCGTGCAACAGGACCAGCCGACCGTCCGCCGTCAGGCAGACGTCGGTCTCGAGCCCCTCCACCGGGCCAGTCAGAGTGTGCCGAAGCGCGGCCGCGGAAGAGTCGGGACCGTAGTGGCGACCGAGCCGGTGGGCGTATAGCGGGGGCAGCGCCGAGGCGGTCTCCATCTACTCAGATGGGATCACGAAACCCGCTCGGACCTGTTAATGCCCTGCGTAGCTGATGTATTGCTGGCGTGAACGAACCCTTCGCTCGTACCGCCGTGGGCCGAGCGATCAGTCGAGTGGGCGCGTGTGTAGCTCCCCGATCACCCGCCGATGGCCGTCGATCATTGGCGCGTCGAGCAACCCGAAGCCCTCGAAGCCCGCGTGGCGAGCCATCGCGTCCAAGCCCGCGGGGGTGAAGCCCCAGTAGACGAAATCATCACGGGCGTAGACCTCCCCCGCCTCGGGGATGTGGACCGCCGCCGAGGCATCGAGAGCCGGATCCGCTGGCCCGTGAGTCTCGACCAGCACCCGTCCGCCAGCCGCGAGCCGTCGCCGAAGGACCTTCAGCAGCCCGAGCGGATTCTCCACCCGGTGCAGGATCCCGAAGCAGAGGACGAGATCGAAGGTCTCATCGAGCTCATCGAGGTCGAATGCATCGAGGCGGCGGTAGTCGACGTCCGAGTCGAGCAGCTCCCGGATTGCGGCGAACCCCTCGCCTCCCTCGAGCTCGACCCCCCAGCGCGAGCTGACCCACTCCCTGTACTGCTCGTTGTCGACGGCGACGACCCGATCCGCCCCGCGCGACTCGGCGAGGAACGCGTAGAAGCCGTCGAAGGCGCCGATGTCGAGCACGCTCATGCCGCCGAAGTCCTCGGGGAGGGCCGGGATCCGGTAGCGGTGGTCACGGGCGACGCCGGGGGTGTAGAGCTCGCTCGAGCGGTTCAGAGAGAAGGTGTGGAACCAGAGCGGGACACGCTCGAGAACTGCTCTCGCCGTCGCGGGCTCCGCCTCGATCTGGACCAGATCGGCCACCTGACGCTCAGCGGCGGTTGGTTCGGGCGGGATCTCGACGGGCGCCAGGTCCTGACCCGCGCCGGTCTGCTCGCCGAGAGCGGCCTCAGCTTCTTCCGGCCCGGGAGTCTGTTGCGCTGACGTTGAATCGGCGTTCGCGGCGATGCCGTCTCCTTTGATCGTTCGCCGATGACGCTAGCGGCCCGCCGGTCGTCGGGACCGCCCGGGCGGCCGGTTTCAGCCGTCGACGCGATCGAGGGTCCTGAGCAGACTTGCCGCTTCGCCGGCGATCGCGCCGAGATCCTGATCGACCAGGCTCTCCCGCAGCACGACGAGGTGCGCGTCGATCCTGGTCAGGCCCGCTGGGTCGAGCGCGGCCGAGAATCGGTCGCGGATCCACTCCAGCGTCGCGATGTCGCCCCTCACTCCGCCGATGTCTCCGGCCGCCTCGTCGACGATGACCTGGCGGACCCAGAGCTCGAAGCGGGCGAGATCGATCTCGGTCTGGGGGCGGTGGCGAAGCTGGAGGTCGAGCGAGGACTGTGCGACGTCGATCGCGGCCGTCGCCGCTCGCGCCCGAACGCGCGCGCGCGTCGCGCCGGCGAGGGTGCGG
>JACDBR010000277.1 GCA_013694825.1 Solirubrobacterales bacterium | reverse complement strand
CGCCGGTTCCAGCGCGCGACCCCGGCCGAGCAGGTCTCGCCCTCGGGCACGGAGCTGCGAAGCCGCTGCAGGAGGACCTCGGCGTCGGCGAGCTCGCAGTCGGGCAGGGCGAGGGCGAACTCCTCGCCGCCGTAGCGGATCAGCAGATCGGACTCGCGCAGGTGGGAGTGCCAGGCCGGAGCCAGCTTTCGCAGCAGCTCGTCACCGGCGAGGTGGCCGCGGGCATCGTTGAAGCGCTTGAAGTTGTCGAGATCGATCAGCGCCACGCACAGCGGCTCGGCCGTGCGCTTGGAGCGCGCGATCTCGCGCCCCAGCTCCTCCTCCCAGCCGCGGCGGTTGGGGAGCCCCGTGAGCTCGTCGGTCCGCGCCACGCGCTCGAGCCGGTGGGCGAGCTCTGATCGCTCGCTGGCGATCGCCGAGAGATCTGACGCGGTGCGCCGGCCGCGGCTCGCGAGCGTGTCGACCAGTGCGGCGGCGATCCCAAGCGTCGCCATGACGACGATCCACTCCGAGACGAGCGAGGCTCCCGACGCGGTGGCGAGCAGGCCGGCGTAGGCGACGGCCGAGAAAGTAGAACGAGTAGATCGTGACCCAGACGTAGTAGTAGGCGAACCAACTATCGGGCTCGCCGCTCCAGTACGCGGCCCCCGTGATCGCGACCGTCCCGAGCGTGACTGCCACCGGCACAGCGTCCGCAGGCAGCCTCTTGGCGCCCGCGAGGCACGCGCCGGCGGCGATCGCGGTCAGCGCGACAATCGTCCAGATCGGGGCGTCCTCGAAGGCCGCCGGGTGCGGCAGAGCCATCGAGAGCGCCCCGACCAGGCTTCCGACCCCGAGCATCAGGCCGAGGATCCGCCAGCGAACGATTCCCTCGGGCGCAGTCAGGATCAGGCGCGCCGAGACCGAGCCACGCCGCTCAGGCGACTCGCTCTCTCCCGCCCACCCGCCCGCCCGCCCGCTCAGGGGCGCGCGTGCCGCTCGCAGGATCGGGAGCCTCGTCCGAGTGCTCGCGCCCAGGGGCGGGGACCTCTCCGGGCGGATCGTGCTGCTCAGGCTCGGTGGCCTGCCCATATGCGTGCGCAGGAACCCCCACCCACTTCACTTGTACCCCCCGGAGCCTCGAAAGTCGCCCCCAACGTTCGTCCAGGCACCGCGATAGAGCCGCAATGTCCGCGCGTCCGGCGCCCCATCGAGCCGGGGCAAAGCCCCCGCAGCTCGGAGCGCGGACCCGAGGAGCTCGCAAAGCCGCGCTACGGCCAGACCCGGGCCGCCACCCGGCACACCAGCTCCAACTTGGCACGCTGGTCTTCGCGGCTCAGCGTGTTGCCAACCACGGAGGTCGCAAAGCCGCACTGCGTGCCCAGGGCCAGGCGGTCGAGCCCGACCAGCTCGGCGGCGACGTCTATCCGCGCCTCCACCTTGCCCTCGTCCTCGAGGCGCCCCGACTTCGTGCTCACGAGCCCGAGCACGATCAGGCGGTCGTCGGGGACCAAGAGCAGCGGATCGAAGCCGCCCGAGCGCTCGTCGTCGTACTCGAGCAGCAGGCGATCTGCCCGCACGCCGCCGAGAACCGGCGTCGCGATCTGCTCGTAGCCGCCCGCTACCAGCCACCGGCTGTCCTGATTTCCCTTGCAGAGGTGAAAGCCGAAGCTGACCCCGGGAGCGGCATCGATCACGGCATTGTCGAGCTCGATCCCGTAGGCCAGCCAGCGGTCCGCGGCCCAGCCGCGTCGTTCGTAGAAGGCGCGCCAGACGGGATCGACCAGCAGCGGATAATGAGGCGCGTCGAGCTGGACGTAGGAGCAGCCCAGGCGGCGAAGCTCGCGCACCTCGTCGATGAGCAAAGCGACCACGTCCTCCATGAATTCGTCGAAGCCGGGGTAGGCCTCGCGCGAACGCTCGGGCGACCATAGGTTCGCGAACAGGCTCGGACTCGGCAGAGTGATCTTGGCCACCCGGTCGGTGACCGAGCGCAGGAAGGTGAGCTCCTCGGCAGCCAGTGAGCGCCGCCGCTCGAGCGGGCGCACGACGGCCATCTGCGCCGGCCGCTCGATTTCCTTGTCGCCGAGCTCCTCCGAGTGCCAGCGGCCCCACAGCCACGCGTCAATGCTGGCGCCCTCGACGCCATCGACCGCCGCCGTCAGCTCCGACTGAAACGACTCCCGACGCAACTCGCCGTCGGTCACGACCTTGAGCCCGGCCAACTCCTGCATCGCGACCACTCCGCGCACAGCTTCGTCCTCGGCGCGCTTGAGGCCGGCGTCGTCGAGCGAGCCTGAGGCATGGGCGTCGCGCGCAGCGAGCAGCTCCGGCGGGCGCAGGAGGCTGCCGACGTGCTCGGCGCGAGCTTCGATCACTTCCGAAGCCTACGCCTCGCGACTCGCGACCCAAACCCGTCTCGGACGGACGGCTGGCCCTGGAGCTTATGATCGCGGCCGCGAGCGTCGGCAACGAGCGAGAGGCAACCCATGAGCGAGCAGGTCCGGTTCTCCCTCCCCGAGTCGGAGATCCCGACGAGCTGGGTGAACATCGCCGCCGACCTGCCCGAGCCCCCTCCCGCGCCGCTCAATCCAGGCACCGGCGAGCCGCTCGGCCCCGACGACCTCGCGGCGATCTTCCCGATGGGCCTGATCGAGCAGGAGGTCTCGGCCGAGCCGGAGATCGAGATCCCTGATGAGGTGCGAGAGGCTTACAAGCTGTGGCGCCCGACGCCGCTGATCCGGGCCCTGCGCCTCGAGCGCGCGCTCGATACGCCGGCGCGGATCTTCTACAAGTACGAGGGCGGCTCGCCGGCCGGCTCGCACAAGCCCAACACGGCGATCCCGCAAGCCTTCTACAACAAGCGCGAGGGAGTGCGAAAGCTCTCGACCGAGACCGGCGCCGGGCAATGGGGTTCGGCGCTCGCGCTCGCCTGCCAGCTCTTCGAGCTCGAGTGTGAGGTCTTCATGGTCGGTGTCTCCTACGACCAGAAGCCCTACCGGCGGGCAATGATCGAGACCTGGGGCGGGACCGTCCACCGCAGCCCTTCCGATCTGACCGATGCCGGTCGCTCGCAGGCCGAGCACAGCTCGGGCAGCCTCGGGATCGCGATCTCAGAAGCGGTCGAGGTGGCCGCCTCCAACGAGGACACGAACTACTCGCTGGGCTCGGTCCTCAACCACGTCTGCCTGCACCAGACGGTGATCGGAAGCGAGGCGATCCGCCAGCTCGAGCTCGCCGGCGCCTATCCCGACGTCGTCGTCGGCTGCGTCGGGGGCGGCTCCAACTTCGCCGGCATCGCCTACCCCTTCCTGCGCGAGAAGATTCGCCGCGGCCTCCAGACCCGCTTCATCGCCGCCGAGCCCTCGGCCTGCCCGACGCTGACTCGGGGCGCGTATCGCTACGACTTTGGCGACACGGTCGGACTGACGCCGCTGCTGCCGATGTACACGCTGGGCCACGACTTCGTGCCGCCGCCGGTGCACTCGGGCGGGCTGCGCTACCACGGCGACGCGCCGGGCCTCTGCGCGCTCGTCCACAACGGCATGATCGAGGCCCGGGCGATCAAGCAGACCTCGGCCTTCGACGCGGCCGTGCGCTTCGCCCGCAGCGAAGGGATCATCCCGGCGCCGGAGCCCTCGCACGCGCTGCGGGTCGTGATCGACGAGGCCGAGCAGGCCAAGCAGGCCGGCGAGGAGCGCACGATCCTCGTCAACCTCTGCGGCCACGGCCACTTCGACATGGCCGCCTACCAGGCCTACCTGGCCGGCGAGCTGGAGGACCTCGAGTTCCCGGAGTCGGAGATGGAGGCGGCGCTCGAGCGCCTGCCCGAGGCGCCGGCGCTGAGCTGAGCAGGCGCCCATGCGCCGACCACATCCGGTGTAGCGGCGCCGTCGAGCACGGCGGCGAGGTCGTCTCCTTCCACCGCGCAGATCCCGATCAGCGCACAGCCGAACAGGCCGAGCGGCGATAGGGCGGCGCTGACCAGCAACGCAAGCGTCGAGAACAGCGGAGTCGCGTAGGCCAGCGGTGCCAGCGCCGACCCGTCGGGCCGCGACATCGCGTAGGTCCAGAGCGCGAATCCAGCGGCCATCGGGCCCAGTCCGACCGTCTTAGATCTGCGGGGGCCTACCGGAGGCTCAGGCCCTCGCCCGGACCGCCTCGCCGGCTCGAAACGCCGTGCTGACGGTATCTTCCGCCCCGTCCTGGAGAGGTGACCGAGCGGCTTAAGGTGCGCGATTGGAAATCGCGTGGGCGGGTCAAACCGCCTCGTGGGTTCGAATCCCATCCTCTCCGCTTCCCCGGGCGCCGACCTGGCCAGCCGTGGGGGCGAAAGCGAGGGGGTTCATCCCGGTGTCCACCGCGTCGGACATCGAGCGCCGAGCCTGCTGGCCTGCTTAGACACCGCATAGCGATACCAATCCAGGACGGCTCCGGAGTTGCGCGTGTCAGTGGCTGGGCCGGGCGCGAGTCGAGGACTTTGGCGTGTCCTGGGACCGATCCCCACACCGCTGGGCAGGCAGGCGCCTCACGAGCGCTCGTGCTATGCTGAACTAAATGGTTCAGTATCAGTCAGAACTCGACGGCGCGTTCGCGGCGCTCGCCGACCCCACGCGCCGGGCGATCCTGCAGCGGCTCGGTCGTGGGAGCGCGAGCGTCAGCGAGCTTGCCGAGCCGTTCGAGATGTCTCTGACCGGACTGAAGAAGCACGTGCAGGTGCTCGAGGACGCCGAGCTCGTCACGACCGTGAAGGTCGGGCGTGTCCGTCGGTGCAGCCTCGGCCCACAGAAGCTCGACGACGTTCAGCGCTGGATCGAGGACCACCGGCAGACGCTGGAGGACCGGCTCGATCGCTTCGCTGAGCTGCTCGACCGAACGCAAGGACAGGAGAAATGACCGACGAGAAGACCACTGGCGCGAACGAGACCAGGGTGACGACGCCCGCCGAGCGCGAAATCGTCACCGAACGGATCTTCAACGCCCCCCGCGACCGCGTCTTTGCGGCGATGACCGATCCCGAGCTGATCCCACAGTGGTGGGGGCCACACGGAACCACGACGTCCGTAGACCGGATGGAGGTCGAGCACGGCGGTGCGTGGCGCTTCGTGATCCGCAACGAGGACGGCAGCGAGACGGGATTCCCCGGCACCTACCGTGAGGTGAGCCCGCCGGAGCGCACCGTCCAGACCTTCGAGTGGGAGGGGATGCCCGGCCACGTGATCGTCGAGACCGCGAGGTTCGAGGACCTCGGCGAGCAGACGAAGTACGTCAACGTCTCGCTCTTCCACACCACCGAGGAACGCGACGGGATGCTGGCCTCGGGCATGGAGGCGGGCCAGGCCGAGACCTTCGAGCGGCTCGACGAGCTGCTCGCCGGCTCGGCTGGCTGAGGCTCGCCAACTCAGCCCGCGGGGCGGCGGGCGGCGAAGAACTCGCGGAGGAGCGCCGCCGACTGCTCGGACAGCAGGCCCGACTCGACTCC
>JACDBR010000275.1 GCA_013694825.1 Solirubrobacterales bacterium | reverse complement strand
GCTCTGACCCGTCCCGGCGAGGTCCGTGTGCCCGACGTCACCGGCCAGCCGCAGCTAGAGGCCCGAACGGCGCTCGAGCGCGGCGGCTTCGAGGTCGGTGTCGACCAGCAGGCGCAGTGCGCCGATCCCGGGATCGTGTTCGAGCAGTCACCGCCTCCCGGTGAGCTGGTCGACGAGGGCTCCCGGGTCAACCTGGTGGTCAGTGCCGGCCAGCAGGTGCGCGTGCCCGAGCTCGCCGGCAGCCAGCTGGCGTCCGCCCGCATGGCCCTCTCCAAGCGCGACCTGCTGGCCGATGCGACCGAGCAGCGCTCGAGTCGGGTCGACGAGGGCAGGGTCATCTCAAGCGCCCCCATCGCGGGCGAGCAGGTCGCCTGCAAGTCGACGGTCGGGCTGGCCGTCTCGAGCGGAGTCCGGCTCGCCACCGTTCCCGATCTACTCGGCAGCGATCAGGGCGCCGCGGAGTCGGCGCTGCGGCGGAGGGGCTTCATCGCCGACGTCGAGGTGACCGACTCCGACGAGCCGGAGGGCACCGTGCTCGAGCAGTCGCCGCCGGGCGGGGCGGAGCTGCGCAGGGGAGGTCGTGTCACGATCACGGTCTCGAGCGGCGCCGGATCGGTCATCGTTCCCGACGTCGTGGGGCAACCCGAGGACACCGCGATCGCGATCCTCACCGAACGGGGGGCGACCGATATCCGGGTGGTCAGGCAGATCAGCGAGGTCCAGGCCGATGACGGCCGCGTGACCGACCAGGCGCCGAGCGCGGGCAGCCGGATCCTCGCCGGCGAGCGTGTGACGATCTTCGTCGCGTCCTTCCAAGAGCCGCCACCGGAGCAGACCACGACATCGACCACCTCGACGACCACCGAGCCGCCTCCGGCGACTACCTCGACCACGACTAGCTCGACTACCACGTCGGAGCCCCCGCCGTGAGGGTCGCGGTCCTGCTCGGCGGGCGCTCCAGCGAGCACGACGTCTCGCTTCGCTCCGGCAGCGCGGTGGCCGCCGGGCTTCGCGAGGCGGGCCACGACATCGTCGAGGTGCTGATCTCGCGTGATGGGCGCTGGAGCGCCGACGGCCGCGAGGTCGAGCTGCTTCCTGGCGACGGCCTGCTGGGCGCCGATGTCGCCTTCCCGGTCCTCCACGGCCCGTTCGGCGAGGACGGGACGATCCAGGGCCTGCTCTCCTCGCTCGGCGTCGCCTACGCCGGCCCGGGGGTGCTGGCCGCGGCGGTGGCGATGGACAAGCTCGTCTTCAAGCGCCTGCTGACCTACGAGGGGATCCCGCAAGTCGAGTTCTGCGCCGTCGGCGAGGAGCGCTGGCGGGAGCGGGCCGCGGCGATGGGGCGCCCGCTGTGGGTCAAGCCCTCACGGCTCGGCTCGAGCGTCGGGATCTCGAAGGTCAGCGGGTCGGAGGCCGAGCTCGATGCCGCGGTGGGGATAGCCGCCGCCCACGACCCGCGGGTGATCGTCGAGGCTCACTGCCCCTGGGCGGAGGTCGAGTGCTCGCTGATCGGTAACTCGACGCTGCCCGGGGCAGCGGTCGAGACCTCCCTTCCGGGTCTGATCGCCTACCCGGGGTCGGATTGGTACGACTACGCGGCCAAGTACTCGGTCGGCGCGATGCGTCTCGAGGTGCCGGCGCCGATCGGCGAGCAGCAGATCGCCGCGGTGCGCCGGTTGGCCGAGCGGGTCTATCGCCTGATCGACGGCACGGGGATGGCGCGCTGCGACTTCTTCGTCTCCGAGACGGGTGAGGCGCTTGTCAACGAGATCAACACGATCCCCGGGTTCACCGAGACAAGCGTGTTCGGCAAGCTCTTCGAGGCGACCGGCGTCTCATATCCCGAGCTCTGTGACCGGCTGGTCAGCTTGGCCGTTGAGCGATACGAGGCCGAGCAGGCTTACGAGTTCTAGGCTCAGCGACCTGGCTCGGCCGGGCCTACGAGGTCAGCTCGACCTCGGCGATCTGGGCGACGCCGCTGCTGCCGTCGTCGGCCTCGGCCAGGACCGGCATCCAGATCAGGTAGTAGCGAGCCGGCTCTCCGCTGAGCGCGATCACCTGCTCCTCGTCGACGTTGTTGGCGTTGCCGACCGGCTGGCCCCAGCCGCCGATCTCGGTCGGAGGCCCGCCCTCGGAGGCGTAGATCTGTGCGGTGAAGCCGGGGGTAGGGGTGGCAAGCGTCAACTCGCGCGCCTCGACCACCTCGCCGGCGTCGACGATCAGCCCGACCCCGCTCTTTCCGGTCAGGCTTAGGTCCGGTCCGGCCGTGTAGGTCTCGGTTGACCAGAAGGTCGAGAGGTCGCCATCGAGCGTCGAGGCCAGCTCAGAGGGGTCGCCGTGCTCGGCGTTATCGCCCTCGGGGTCGAAGTCCGCCGCGGCCGTCAGCTCGATCGGCTCGCCTGTTGGCTCCGACGCTCCCCCACCTCGGCTCGTCGGCTCCGACGCCGTCTCGTCACCGGTCAGCGCAGCGATCGCTAGCGCCGCCCCGAGCCCGGCCAGGACCAGCAGGACGCCGGCGATCGAGATCCGCCTCGCCGAAGCGAGCCGGTCGCGCGCCCCCGGAACCGAGTCGAGGACGGTCGTCGCCTCGCCGCCCGAGCCACCACCGCGGGCGACCTCGACCTCGAGCGCGCCCTCGAGGTCGGCGAGCATCGCGGCCATGTCGGAGTAGCGCTTCTTGGGCTCCTTGCGCGCCGCCTTCTCGATCACGGCGGCGAACGCCGAGGAGCAGTCGGGCCTACGCCGCTGGATCGACGGCAGCTCCTCGTTGACGTGCTTCATCGCCACGCCCACGAGCGTGTCCGCCTGGAAGGGCGGATCACCGGTCAGCATCTCGAACAGCAGGATCCCGAGCGAGTAGATGTCGGAGCGGGCATCGACCTCGTATCCCATCGCCTGCTCCGGCGAGACGTAGTCCGTCGTCCCGAGCACGCGCCCGGTCACCGTCATGCCGTCGTTCTCGAGCGAGCGGGCGATCCCGAAGTCGGTGACCTTGGCCCGCCCGTCGGGATCGATCAGGACGTTCTGCGGCTTGACGTCACGGTGGACGAGCATGCGCGCGTGTGCTGCGGCCAAGCCGCGACCGATCTCGATCCCGTAGGCGGCGGACTCGTCGAGCGGCAGCCGGCCAAGCTCGTCGATGCGGTCCTTGAGCGTCTCGCCCTCGATGTACTCGAAGATGATGTAGGGCCGGCCCGAGTCTTCGCCCGCATCGATCACCGAGACGACGTTCGGATGGGAGACCTGCGCGACCGCGCGCGCCTCGCGGCGAAAGCGCTCGATCTGGTCGGGCTCGTCGGAGATCTCGCGATGGAGGACCTTGACGGCGACCCAGCGCTCGAGCGTCTCGTCACGGCCGAGGTAGACCGTCGACATGCCCCCGCTTCCCAGCTTCGAATCCAGCCGGTAGCGGCCTGAGAGCACGAGTCCGTTCAGGGCCCCGGCCGACCCTGCGGTGACGCCACCCGGTCCTGTCGCCGCCTCAGCCATCTACACCGATATCTTCGACCCTAGTTGCCGCCACCGCCCCACCTGGGCACCCGTCCGCAAGATGCCCGTCGAGGTTCGCCATTACACAGACCCCGCCAGCGCTCGCTGCTGGGGCACCGAACCCAAGATACGCAGGCTGGCATGGGAGTTCGGTGACGAGCTTGAGATCCGTCCCGTGATGGGCGGGCTCGCCCGTTCCTTCGGCGATCCGGGCGGGGATCCTGCGCCGGCTCGTGGCTCGCGTCAGGCGACGCTGATCGCGGAGTGGCTCGAGCAGGCCGCGGAATCCGGGATGCCCTTCGACCCGCGTCTCTGGCTGCGAGCGCCGATCGCCTCGAGCTACCCCGCCTGCCAGGCCGTCACGGCGGCCGCGGAGCAGGGCGCCTTGGCCGCTCGCGCCTACCTGCGCCGTGCTCGCGAGGCGCTAATGACCGAATGTCGCGGGCTCGACCACCTCGAGGCGCTCGCCGCCGAGGCCGGCCCGGCCGGTATCGACCCCGCTCGATTCCGAATCGACCTGGGCTCGAACGCGATCCTCGAGCGGCTCGGCGAGGACCTCGAGCGTTCGCGCGCGCCGTCTGCGGGAGCCCGTGCCGCTGGGCTCGTGACCAGCGACTCGCGCGGCGAGCGAATCGCGATCGCGACGCTGGAGTTCTCGGCCGCCGGCGGGGGCGAATCGACCTGGGTCAGCGCCGGGGCCCCCTACGAGGAGCTCGCTGCGATGGCGCACGCCGCCGGCGCCACCGAACGGGCCAGTCAGCGCCCCGATCCGGTCGAAGTCGTGCTGAGCCTCGGCCGAGTCGCGACGAGGGAGGTCGAGGAGATCAGCGGACAGCCGCCTCCGGTCGTCCGCGCCGAGCTCTGGGCCGCCGCACGCGAGTGGCGCTTGCGCGCGACCCCGATCCTGACCGGGGAGCTTTGGGAGCGGGCCGTCTGAGCTCAAGTGCCCGGCACGCCGGGGTTCCCGAAGAAGAAGAACCAGATCGTGACGATGATCGCGACCAGGACCGTCGCACCGATCAGCACGTTCTCGAGGAAGCTGGTCGCGGCTGGAGTCGCCCGCTCGTCTCGCAGGCTGCGATTCCACGAGTAGCGCGCGTCGGGCTGCGGTCGACCTCCTCGCCTCGACCCTTGAGCCAGGCTGCGATCAGGCCGACGAGCGAGTAGCTGACGACGAGCCCGGCGATCACGGTGACGATCGCTGTCGCGGTCGGACTCGTGCCGCCCTGCACCTGGGAGCCGACCCAGACCCAGCCCATCGGCACCCCGACGGCGAGGAATACGACAAGCAGCAGCCCGGCGATCCCCCTGATCGTCGAGCGGACCAGGCTCAAGAACGCCTCACCACCTCGCCGGCGCGATCGGTCACAGCGCCGATCCGGCGCGCCCCCGGATGATGGGGTTCAAGGATCTCGCAGGCGGGCTGCTCGCTCTCGGGACTGACCACGCACGCAAGTCCACAACCCATGTTGAAGACCTCGTACATCTCCTCGTCCCCGACCCCACCGAGCTCGGCGATCAGCTCGAAGACCGCCGGCACCGGCAGCGGCTCGTCGATCTCGAATCCGACGGGGGCGGCCAGGCGCAGCAAGTTGTTGAGCCCGTCGCCGGTGATGTGCGTGAGACCACGGACATCGACCCGCTTCGAGGCGAGCAGGTCGAGCACGGCCCGCACGTAGATCGCGGTCGGCTCGAGCAGGATCTCTCCGAGCGGACGCCCCAAGCGCGAGTCCGAGAGCTCGATCTCCTCGAGCGCGTGACGCGCGAGCGTGTAGCCGTTGGAGTGAAGCCCCGAGGAGGGCACACCGATCACCACGTCACCCGGGCGTGCGCGCTCCCCCGTGACGATCCGGTCGAGGTCCACGAGGCCGACGGCGGTGCCGGTCAGCTCGTAACCGGCGACGATCTCACCGACCTGCGCGATCTCCCCGCCAGGGATCTCGATCCCTGCCAGCTCCGCCCCCTCGCGCAGGCCGCGGCCGATCGCTCCGCAGATCTCGGGATCGGCGCTGTCGCAGAGGATGAAGTCGAGCATCGCGATCGGCTCCGCGCCGACGCAGATCAGGTCGTTGACGTTCATCGCCACGCAGTCGATGCCGATCGTCTCGAAGCGTCGCATCCGCTCGGCGACGACCATCTTCGTGCCGACGCCGTCGGTGCCGAGCGCCAGGCCGGTCCGATCGTCGAGCCGTAGCACGCTCGCGTAGTGGCCGGGAAGCGGCACGCTGCGGCTCGGCCGGCCGGTCTCGATCCGGCTCAGCTCTGCAACGAGGGCCGCGACCCCCCGGTCGGCGGCTCGCTGCGACACGCCGGCCTGCGCATAGGCGTCCTGGGGCATCCCGGTGAGGTTAGATGCTCGATTGCGACCCCGACGCCGGACGCCGATCAGCCGCCGGAAGCGAGCGCGGGGGGTTGCCGGGCGAGCAGCGCCGCGGCCAGGACGAGCCGGTAGGCCGCAAACGGCCAGAGCGCCCGCTCGCGCTCGGTCAGGCTCAGCAGGCGCTGCGAGGCGAGCGTCGAGCAGAAGGCGGCGAGCGTCCCAGCGCCCAGCGCTAGGCGAGTCCTGGAGTCGATGCCGCGCCGGTGCAATCGGGCTCCCTTGAGTAGCGCCGCACCCGCGATTACCGGCAGCGCGACGCTCCGCGAGAGCAGGTGGGCCTCCTCGCGCCTGAAGCGCCTGGCCCGGGCCGCGGTCAAGGTGGCGCCCCCGCGCGAGACCCCCGGCA
>JACDBR010000261.1 GCA_013694825.1 Solirubrobacterales bacterium | reverse complement strand
CCCGGGTATCGAGAGGTTGGAGGCCGCGTACCCAACGGTGAATGCGAGCAGCGCCGGCGCGCCGTAGCGGTCGACGAAGCGACCGCGGAGCGGCGCGAAGAGTGCGCTCGTGGCGCCGAACAGGCCGACGGCTAGGCCCGAGGTCGCAAACGAGTCGGTCTGCTCCTCGACGAAGACCAGAAAGGCGAGCCCCGCGACGCCGAAGGCCAGCCGGGCGATGCCCGAGACGAGCAGCAGCGACCCGGCGGGGCCACGCAGGATCCGGGCGTATTCGCGCATCGCCCGGCGAAGCTAGCCGAGCCGTCGAGGCGCTTGGCCCCCCGCCGCTGAACCTAGGCTGCGCGCAGGCCGGGGCGTCGCTCGCCCGACGAGCCCAGGAGGTCGAGCACGATTCCCTCGCGCAACCCTCCCTTGCCGATCTGAAGTGGCTGGCCAAGCAACTCCGAGACCTTCTCCAGGATCAGGATTCCCGCCGGCAGCAGCTCGACGCGGCGCGAGTCGAGCTCGAATCGCCGGCCAACCTCGGCCGCGGGCGCGCCGCAGAGCAGCCGCACGCCGCGCTCGAGAGTCTCGTACTCGAGCACCGAGCCGACCAGCGTGCGAAGCGATGTGGCACTGCCGCCGACCGCGACCGCCTGGTCGGGACGCTTGAGCTCGACGTCCTCGAAGAACTCGTCGATTCGGTCACGCATCCGCCTGACCTCGGCCGGCGCCGGGGGATCGCACCCGACCAGGTCTGCGGCGAGCGTCCCCGATCCGATCCGAAACGACCGCACCTCGCGCGCACCTTGGGCGGTGGTCCCGAAGCAGATCTCCGTGGAGCCGCCGCCGACGTCGACGACGGCTACGTTGCCCCCGACCGGATGACCGAGCGTCTTGGTTGCGCCGAGGAAGGCCAGCCTTCCCTCCTCCCCTTCCGAGAGAACGTCGACCTGGTGCCCGGTCGCGCGCCTGATCCGCGCTGCGGCGTCGTCGCAGTTCGTCGCCTCGCGCACCGCGGAAGTGGCGACGACCCTGATCGCCTCAGCGCCGACCTCCTCGGCGAGCCGCACCTGGGTGGCTGCCACCTCGGCCACCTCCTCGAGCTTTCGGCCGGGGATCGTCCCGCGCTCCAGCGACTTGCCGATCCGGGTGTAGGCGCGCTGCTCCATCACCTTGCGAAGCTGTCCGTCCTGGGGCTCGGCGACCAGTACGCGCGTCGTGTTGGAGCCGATGTCGATCGCAGCGCAGAGCATCTTCAGAGTCTCCGATGCTCGCAGAGGCAACGGATGCAGCCAAGCGCACGCGCCCGGCCCGGGCGTGGAAATCGCGCAATTACGAGGTTGCCAACCGCGAGATTCACTCGCCCGGATGGGAGGCGTCCTGAAACTCGCGGAACAGGCCGGTGACCACGAACGCCACCTGCTCGCCGATGTCGACCGCGTTGTCGCCGATCCGCTCAAGGGCCCGAGAGACGAGAATCATCGTCGTCGCCCACTCGCGCATGTCGAGATCGTCGCCGATCGCTATCGCGATCTGGAAGCACTCCCGGTTGAGCTTGTCGACGAGGTCGTCCTGGCGCACCAGGTCACGGGCCAGCTCGACGTCGCGCTCGGCGAAGGCTCGCTTGCTCTGCTTGGCGAGCGTCCGCACCTGGCGTCCCATCGTGACGATGTTCTTGACGATCTTTTCGTCGCTCGGCGCCTCGTGACCCGTGATCGGGAGCAGCTTGGCGATGTTCACGCACTGGTCGCCCATCCGCTCGACGTTCTTCATCAGGTGGAGCAGGGCGGCGACCACCCGCAGATCTCCGGCGACGGGAGCCTGGGTGGCGAGCAGGGTGAGCAGCCGCTGATGGACCTCGAGGTAGCGGCCGTCGATCACGTCATCGTCGGCGACGACCAGCTCCGCGAGCTCGATGTCGCGATGCTCGATCGCCTCGATCGTGCGATCGACCGCGATCACCACGAAGTCGAGGCTCTCGAGCGCGCTCGCTTCGAGCGCCTCGAGCTGGCGCTCGTACTCGTGGCGCACCTGCTGGCGGCTCATGCCCCCCCTCGAGCTGCGGTCGGCGGCGGCCATTCGCGGCTAGCCGACCTTTCCGGAGACGTAGTCCTCGGTGCGCGAATCGGAAGGGTTCGTGAAGATCTTCTCGGTCCGGTCGTACTCGACCAGGCGCCCTTGGCGATGCTTCTCATCGGCGTCCAGCTTGACGATCAGGAAGGCGGTGCGATCCGAGACCCGCGCCGCCTGCTGCATGTTGTGCGTGACGATGACGATCGAGTACTCACGCTTGAGCTCCAGCATCAGGTCCTCGATCTTGCCGGTTGAGATCGGGTCGAGCGCTGAGCAGGGCTCGTCCATCAGGATCACGTCGGGCTGGACGGCGAGGCAGCGGGCAATGCAGAGACGCTGCTGCTGGCCTCCGGACATCCCGAACGCGTTCGTGTCGAGCCGATCCTTGACCTCGTCCCAGAGCGCAGCGCCACTCAGGCCACGCTCGACGATCTCGTCCATGTCGCCCTTCATCCCGAGGACCCGCGGGCCGAACGCGATGTTGTCGTAGATCGACTTCGGGAACGGGTTGGGCTTCTGGAAGACCATCCCGATCCGCTTGCGGACCTCGACGGCATCGATCTCCGGGCCGTAGATGTCCTGGTCGTGGTAGAGCACCCGGCCATCGACGCTGGCCGAAGGGATCAGGTCGTTCATCCGGTTCAGGCAGCGGATCAGCGTCGACTTGCCGCAGCCCGATGGTCCGATCAGCGCCGTGATCTGATTGTGCGGGATGTCCATCGTCACTTCCGAGACGGCCGGCTTGGCGTCGTAGGAGACCGTGACGTCCTCGAGCCGGAAGACGGCCTTGCCCATCGGAGCCTCGGCCCCGCCGTCGCTGCCGTGGACGGCCCCGCTCAGGTCGAAGGCAGGGCTGGCACGCGTCTCGGCTGGATCCTCGCGTTCGGTCATGGTCCTGTCAGACATCCAATCACCTACCACTTCTGCTCGAATTTATTGCGCAGCCAGACAGCCACGGCGTTCATGCTGAGCAGGATCAGCATCAGGACGATGATCCCGGCAGCCGCGAGCGTCTTGAACTCCGGTTGCGGCTGAGAGACCCAGTCGAAGATCTGGATCGGGAGCGCCGTGATCTCGGCGCCGAAGCCGCTCGGGATGAAGGTCGCGAAAGAGACGGCGCCGACGACGATCAGCGGAGCGGTCTCACCAATTGCGCGCGAGAGCGAGAGGATCACGCCGGTGGCGATGCCCGGCAGAGCCGCGGGGAGAACCTGCTTCCAGATCGTCTGCCACTTCGTCGCTCCCAGCGCCATCGAGCCCTCCCGGATCGAGGGAGGCACGGCGCGGACCGCCTCGCGCCCGGCGACGATCAGCACCGGCAGCACCAGCAGCCCCAGCGTCAGCCCGCCTGCGAGAACGACGTTGCCGAGGCTGAGCGGACCGCGAACCAGGAAGGCCAGGCCGAGGATGCCGTAGACGATCGAGGGCACCGCCGCGAGGTTCTGGATGTTGACCTCGATCGCACGGTTGAACCAGCGGCTGCGGTCGGCGTACTCCTCGAGATATACCGCGGTCGCGACTCCCACGGGGATGATGAACGCCGCGCAGACGAGCATCAGCCACAGCGTCCCGGAGATCGCCGGGCCTATGCCCGAGTTCTCGGGGATGATCTGCGAGGGAACGTCGGTCAAGAAGCTGAGGCTGAGCCCGCCGACGCCATCGGCGACGATGTCGACGATCAGCACGGTCAGCGTGATCAGGGCCAGCGAGAGAGCCAGCAGCAGCAGCGCCTTGAAGCCGATCTCCAGCCGCCGAGAGCTGCGGCCAGCGGTCAGCGAACCGCGCACGGCGGCGGCCGCGGCAGCCGCATCACGAGAAGGCTGCGTGCTCACTCGTAGACCTCTCGGTGCTTACGCACGAAACGGATCGCGACCATGTTCATCGCGAACGTGAGCACGAACAGGGTCAGACCGCAGGCGAAGATCGACTCGTAGCCGATCGAGCCGGCCGGGTTGTCGCCCTTGGCTGTCGCGCCCATGAAAGTGGTGATCGTGGCGAATCCTTCGGTGGGGTTGACGCCGAAGTTGGGCTGCAGGCCGGCGGCGACGAGCACGATCATCGTCTCGCCGATGCCGCGCGATACACCGAGCACGATCGACGCGACGATGCCGGAGATGGCGGCCGGGAAGATGACCCTGGAGGCGACCTGGCGCTTGGTCGCGCCGAGGCCGTAGGCGCCCTCGCGCAGCCCCTGAGGGACCGCGGACATCGCGTCCTCCGAGACGGATGCGATCGTCGGGACGATCATGAAGGCCATGACCAGGCCGGCGGCCAGGGCGTTGAAGATCGCGACGTCGAGGCCGAGGACGTCGTTGAGCAGGACGGGCGTGACGAAGGTCAGCGCGAAGTAGCCGAAGACCACGGTGGGAACGCCGACCAGCACCTCCAGGACGGGCTTGACGATGCGGCGCACTCGCGGCGTCGCGTACTCGGAGAGGTAGGTTGCCGAGCCCAGGCCGACCGGAATCGCGACCAGAATCGCGATCCCGGTGATCAGGAACGTGCCGTTGAGCAGCTGCCAGATGCCGAACCCGGCTGGCTCGAAGAGCGGCGACCAGCTGGCGTCGGTGAAGAACCTGGTCCCTACCTCCGAGAAGAACGAGAGCGACTCGTTGAGCAGCGCGACGACGATTCCGATCGTCGTCAGGACCGAGATCAGCGCCGCGAGCGCGAGCAGAACGCGGATGATC
>JACDBR010000189.1 GCA_013694825.1 Solirubrobacterales bacterium | reverse complement strand
CGATCGAACCGGCTCGCGCCACCTATACGGACACGGCGACGCAAACCGAGGAGGAATCGCGCCAGAACCCGGCTGGGGAGATGAACTGGCTCTTCTACCGCTCGCGGGCGCTGAGTCGCGACACCCGCATGGCCGGCAGCGCCCGGCTCGTCAGCCGGCTCTCGGTCGATCGCGCCCACGCCCACCTGACGCCGGTGCTGGTCGACATCGCTCGGGACGGCACGACGCAGACCGTTTCGCGCGGCTTCCTAAACCTGAGCTACCGCGACGGCCTGCGCCGCTCCAAGCCGCTACCGGTCGGCAAGCCGGTCTCGGCGCGGCTCGGCTTCAAGCCGCAGGACCAGCGCTTCGAGAAGGGCCACCGTATCGGCGTCCTGATGCAGAGCTCGAACAGCGCCTGGGCCGTGCCCGACGACCCGGGCGCGACGGTGACCGTGCATCACCGCCCCGGCCGCCGCGGCTCGAGCCTCTCGCTGCCGCTCGTCGACCCGCCGGCGAACCACCGCGCCCTCTTCCAGCACCGGCGCTAGGCCGGCGGAGGGCCCGGAGGGTCCCTGCAAGCGGCTAGAGCTCGACCGCGTGGCCTGCGAAGAAGGCGCCGTCGGAGGCGATCCGGTCGATCACCTCGAGCGGAACCGGAGCGTCCGTGGTCAGGGCCATCACCGCCTCGTCAGGCCGTGCCTCGGCGCCGACCGCCGCCGAGATGATGTTCACGCCGTCGGCTCCGAACGCGGTGCCGACCCGCCCGATCATCCCGGGGCGATCGGCGTAGCGAAAGATCGCCAGGTGCTCGGCCAGCGGCATGTAGAAGCTCTGACCCCAGACGCCGGTCAGGTAGGGGACGTTGCGCGGCCCGACGCCGGTGCCCGTCACCTCGACAGCCGACTCGCCCTCGCCTAGCCGGACCACGATCAGGTCGGTGAAGTCGCGCGAGCTCGGCTGCTTGGTTTCGACCAGCTCGATGCCGCGATCCTCCGCCATCGCCGGGGCGTTGACGAGATTGACGGGCTCCTCGGTGTGTCCGGAAAGGATGCCGACCAAGACCGAGATGCCCAGGAGCCGGGTGTCGTGCTCGGCGACGCGGCCGTGGAACTGGACCTCGACCCTGCCCACGACCCGATCGGAGAGGCCCTGGGCGAGCCGTCCGAGGCTCTCGCAGAGCGGCACGAAGGGCGCCAGCGCCTCCATTTCCTCGGGGCGCACGGCGGCGATGTTGACGGCATAGGTGACGACTCCTCCGTTGAGCGCCGCTCGCACCTGCTCGGCGGTGACGATTCCGGCGCGGTCCTGCGCCTCGGCCGTCGAGGCACCGAGATGGGGGGTGACGACGAGCTTCGGGTGCGAGAGAATCGGGTGCTCGGTGAACGGCTCCGAAGGAAAGACGTCGAGCGCCGCGCCGGCGACCCGGCCCTGGTCGAGGGCGTCGTGGAGGGCGTCCAGGTCGACCAGCTCGCCGCGGGCACAGTTGACGATCCGAACCCCGGCTCGCATCTTCGACAGCGCCTCGGCGTCGATCCAGTTGATCGTCTCGTCGGTCTTCGGCAGGTGGATCGTGATCAGGTCCGCGCGTGCGTAGAGCTCGTCGCTCGACTCGACCCCCTCGATCCCGAGCTCGCGGAAGCGCTCCGGCGAGACGAAGCGGTCGAAGCCGATCACCTCCATCTCGAAGGCCTGGGCCCGCTTGGCGACGAGCTGGCCGATGCGGCCGAAGCCGATCACCCCCAGCGTCTTTCCATAGAGCTCGTTACCGGCAAACCGCGAGCGCTCCCAGCGGCCATCGGTCAGCGCGGCGTGGGCCTGGGGGACGTTGCGAAACAGAGCCAGCGCGAGTGCGAGCGTGTGCTCGGCGGCGGCGACCGAGTTCGCCTCGGGCGCGTTGGCGACGATGATCCCGCGCTTCGTCGCCGCCGCGAGGTCGACGTTGTCGACCCCGGTCCCGGCGCGGCCGATCGCCCGCAGCCGCGAGCCGCGCTCGATCAGCTCCGGGGTCATCTTGGTCGCCGAGCGGATCAGGATCGCGTCGAACTCGCCGATCCGCCGTTCGAGCTCGCCGGGCTCCCAGTCGGTGCCGAGCTCGACGTCGAAGTCCTCGCGCAGCAACTCGACCCCCGTGGCGGCGATCTTCTCCCTGACGAGGACC
>JACDBR010000180.1 GCA_013694825.1 Solirubrobacterales bacterium | reverse complement strand
GCCGGGGTCAGGCGACGACCACTCGCGGCGGGCCGTCTCGCCGGCGGAGAGCTCGAGCGGCTCGCCTTCGTGGCGGAGCTCGAGCGGCTCACCTTCGATCAGCTCGTAGCGAACCTCCCCGGCGACGATCTCGACTCGCAGCAGGCTGCCGCGGTAGGTCAGCCTGAAGGCCAGCCGCTCCAGCGCCGTCGGTAGGCGCGGCGTGAACTCGAGCCGGCCGCCGAGGTCTCGCAGGCCGCCGAACCCGGCGACCACCAGCAGCCAGGAGCTCGAGAGCGCCGCAAGGTGGATGCCATCGCCGGTGTTGCCGTGGATGTCGGCGATGTCGGTCAGGACCGCCTCCCCGAAGTACTCGAAGGCGAGGTCGAGGTGGCCGACCTCGGCCGCGACGATCCCCTGGCCGATGACCGAGAGCGAGGAGTCGCGGACGGTGATCGCCTCGTAGTAGGCGAAGTTCCTGGCCTTCTCGTCGGCCGTGAAGGCATCGCCTCGTTTGTAGAGCGCCAGCACGAGATCGGCCTGCTTGACGATCTGGGAGCGATAGAGCACGAAGTAGGGAACGTGGAGGAGCAGCGGGTAGGCCTGGACGTCCTCGAAGCTCCAGCGGCGATGGCGGGTGAAGCCTTCGTCCTGGGGGTAGATCCCGACGTCCTCGTCCCAGGGGATCCAGATCCGCTCGGCCGCGGTGCGCCAGCTGCCGACCTCCTCGTCGCTGACCCCGAAGCCCGCGGCCCGGCCGCGATGGCGGTCGACCGCCTCGGCGGCGCCGAGCAGGTTCCGCTGCGCCATCAGGTTGGTATAGATGTTGTCGTCGACCAGGGCCGAGTATTCGTCGGGCCCCGTGACGCCGTCGATGTGGAAGTTGCCGCGCGGGCCCGTGTGCCCGAGCGAGCGCCACAGCCGCGCCGTCTCGATCAGCAGCTCGAGGCCGACGTCGCGCTCGAAGTCCTCGTCGCCGGTCACCTCGTAGTGGCGGATCACGGCGTCGGCGACATCGGCGCCGACGTGGAAGCCCGCGGTGCCCGCGGGCCAGTAGGCCGAGCACTCGTGGCCGTCGATGGTCCGCCACGGGAAGGCGGCACCCCTGAAGCCCAGCGTCTCCGCGCGTTCCCGAGCCATGTCGAGGGTCGAGTGGCGCCAACGCAGGACGTCCGCCGCGGCCGACGGCGCCGTGTAGGTGAGCAGCGGCAAGACGAACGTCTCGGTATCCCAGAAGGTGTGGCCGTCGTAGCCGGGACCGGTCAGGCCCTTTGCCGGAACCGCGCGTCGCTCGGCCCTCGCCGCGCTTTGCAGGGTGTGGAAGATCGCGAACCGGATCGCCTGCTGGAGCTCCGGGTCGCCGTCGATCTCGACGTCGGCCCGGCCCCAGAACTCGTCGAGGTAGGCCCGCTGGTTGGCGAGCAGCTCGTCCCACCCGGCGTGGCGGGCGGAGGCCAGCGCGGCGTCGACCTGATCGCGCATCGAGGGCAGCGAGCGGTGCCCCGACCACCCGTAGACCAGGAACTTCGTCAGTCCCAGCGCCTCGCCGTCGTCGAGCTCGGCCGCGATCGTCAGGCGGCCGAGGTCATCGTGGCTCTCGGACTGGGTGACCGTGCCCGGGGGTCCGTCGACCTCATGGTCCATCGCCGCCGCGACCCGCAGCTGCGAGCGCTCGGTCCGGTGGATCAGGCGCGCTCGCATCTCGTGCGTCGCGTGCTCCTCGGGCATCAGCGGCTCACGCAGCGCGGCCGTGGCGCGAGGATCCCTGCTCTGCTCGGGGACCGGCTCGTTTGCGACCAGCTCCGACTGGATCACCACCCGGGCCTCATCGCCTACCGGTCGCACTTCGTAGCGGATCGCCGCCACCGAGCGATGGACGAAGGAGACGAAGCGCGTCGAGCGGATCTCGATCTCGCGACCGCTCGGCGAGCGCCAGCGAGCGTTGCGGCGCAACGTTCCGGCACGCATGTCGAGCTCACGCTCGTGGAGGAGCAGCTCGCCGTAGCGGACGTCGAGCACCTCGTCGTCGACCATCAGCCTGATCACCTTGCCGTTGGTGACGTCGACGACGGTCTGCCCCGCCTCCGGGTAGCCGAAGCCGCTCTCGGCATAGGGGAGCGGACGCGACTCGTAGAAGCCGTTGAGATAGGTGCCCGGAACGATGTGCGGCTCGCCCTCGTCGAGGTTGCCGCGCAATCCGACGTGACCGTTGGAGAGCGCGAACAGCGACTCGGTTCGCGCCAGGGCGTCGAGTCGGAGCTCGCGCTCGCAAAGCGACCACTCGTCGAGCGAGAAGAGCGGCTCCTCGTCCGGGGACCTGCCAACGCTCAGCGGCGCTACGTGATCGCTCACAGGAGCTCCGCGAGATCGTCGACGACGACGTCAGCCCCGTGCTCGCGCAGCGCCTCGGCCTGGCCCGCGCGGTCGACCCCGACCACGAATGCGAAGCCGCCGGCGCGCCCGGCCTCGACTCCCGCGAGGGCGTCCTCGAAGACCGCGCTGCGCTCGGGCCCCGAGCCGAGCTCCCGCGCCGCCTCGAGAAAGGTGTCGGGGGCCGGCTTGCCGGGCAACCCGCGCCGGACGGCGACGCGACCATCGATCCGGGCCTCGAAG
>JACDBR010000165.1 GCA_013694825.1 Solirubrobacterales bacterium | reverse complement strand
GTCGACTTCCGAGGCGAGCGCGGCGCCGGCGCCGTCGCCGTCGGTGGCGAAATGGGTGTTGCCGGAGCCGCCGCGGGCGATCGCCGCGAGCAGGTCCTCGTCGTAGCCGTGGCCGATCCCGATCGTGGAGGTCGAGATACCGGAGCCATGCGCCCCATGGGCGACCGTCTCGAGCTGACCGTGGTCGGTCATTCCCTGGTTGGCCATCCCGTCGGAGAGCAGGACGAGCGTCGCCTGCTCGGCGCTCGAGATCCGCTGCGACTCCTGGATGCCGCGGAGCAGGCCGCCGCCGAGGTTGGTCATCCCGCCTGCGTAGATCCGGTGAAGCGCCGCACGTGCCGCCGCACCATCCCCGAGCGGGCCAGCGGCGACCGGCACGATCACCTCGTCGTCGAAGGCGACCAGGCCGAAGCGGTCCTCGGGCCGCAACCGGGCCAGCATGCTGTCGGTCGCCCGCAGCGCCGCGACCAGCCGCTCACCGGCCATCGAGCCGCTGCGGTCCAAGACGACCTGCAGGTTCGCGTTCGGGCGCTCGCGCTCGGCCTCGGCGACCGGCGCGTCGAGCTCGAGCATCAGGTGGACGCGGTCTTCGGATTCGACGGCGACGAGGTCGTAGTTGAGGCGCGGCGTGATCTTCATGTTGGGTAGGTCGTGACAGGCGCACGGTTTCTGACACGTGAGCCCGTGGACAGCTCGCCGGCCGGGACTGTCTGAGCGTGCGCCGCAACCCCGGTCTACGGCAGCAGCTCGAGTGCCTCGCAATGCACCGGCCGTACCACCGAGAAGTGGCGGCGATCCGTCGTCGCGACGGCCGTCAGCCCAAGTCTCTCGGCACAGGCGATCACCGAAGCGTCGACGGTGCCGAGCGGTAGGTCGCGGTAGCGGGCGACGAGCTCGGCTATCCGAATCCAATCGGCGGCCGCAGGCGCCTCGAGCACGAACGCGCCGGAGGCCAGGTCGCCGAGGAAGCGCACCTCCGCCTGCCAGCCGAGACGGCTCTCGATCAGGTAGCTGACTTCCGAGACGACCATTGTCGGGACGAGGAGCGGGCCGCGGGCCGTCTCGAGTAGTTCGAGGCTCGCCGCGTGATGTTCGTCGTCCGCGTCGACATAGGCGTAGAGCGGACCCGAGTCGAGGATGAGCGCTACGGGCCGAGCTCAGCTCGCAGGATCTCCTCGATCCGGCTGGAGGTGTCTGGCCGCCCGCTTCGCCCCGCACCCGCGGCCCCGAGGTGTCGTCGCGAGCCCGTGCCGAAGTGGGTCTCAAGCGCCTCCCGCGTGACCTCGGCGATCGTCATCTCGCGGCGCTCGGCCTCGGCTCGAAGCTGCGCGTCAAGGTCGTCGGGTAGCTTGACCGTCGTTCGTCTCACGTATGCCAGCATACGCCGCTTTACGACGGTCCGACTCTCGTAGCTCTGCGCGCCGCCTTACGTGCGAAACGCGGTTCCGCGGAACCGCGCTCACCTCGCCAGGACCGAGCGCACAAGCCCCCGGAGGCCGTCGAGCGCGCTCTGCGCTCCGGTTCTCCGCAGCGCCTCGTCGTGGCGGAGCCCGGCGGCGACCCTCGCCTCGGCGCGCTCGAGCGGATGGGCCGTTCCGGCGCTCATGCCGTTGCCGATCAGGAGCATGCGATCGAGGTCGCAGAGCGAATGCCCGGCCGCCGCGTAGGTGAACCGGTCGACGCCGGCCTGGTCGAAGCTCAGGGCGAGCTCGGCTTCGGTCTCGTCCGGCCAGGCGAGATCGAAGTACAGGGTGTCCACCGCGCCCTGCCCTGAGAGCCGGTAGTTCTTGAGCTGAACGAACGCGACTCGGCCCTTGCCGATCGCGAGCTCCCACTCGGGCGCGGGTTCAACGAGAACGTCGTGCGCGCGCTCCCTAACCGTGCACGCGGTCCGACGATCGCCACACGACTCCATGGCTCGGAGAAGAGCCCGGGCGCCCGGCCTGGGGCTTGCGACCAGCAGCTCGATGAGCTGTTCGGCGAGGGGCCTGGTGAAGAACTCGCCGACGACGTGGTGAGCTCGCGCGGAGGCGTCGACGACGTGGGAGGCCAGCAGCT
>JACDBR010000150.1 GCA_013694825.1 Solirubrobacterales bacterium | reverse complement strand
TCGATCGACCGCAGCTCGTTCATGCCAGGAGTGCTGCTCGCGGTGCGACGGGTGTCGGAGCTCGACCAGCCGCTCACCGTCGGTCTCGAGGAGCTGCTCTAGATGCGGCGCTCCGCGACGCCGTCGGGCGGGCGATACTAGGCCCGTGGCAAGCTTCGAAGGCGTCATCACCGCCATGGTCACGCCGTTTGACGATGACGGCCGGCTCGATGCGGATGCGGCTCGCCAGCTCGCCTCGCATCTCGTCGACAACGGCTCCAGCGGCCTCGTGCTCGCCGGCTCGACCGGCGAGGCCTCGACGCTCGCCGACGACGAGAAGCTCCGCCTGGGCGAGCTGGTGCTGGAGACGGTCGGGGATCGTGCCACCGTCATCCTGGGGACCGGCTCCAACGACACCGCTCACGCTGCCCGCCTGACGAAGGCTGCGAGCCAGCTCGGGGTAGACGGCGCGCTGGTGGTCGCGCCCTACTACAACAAGCCCAACGCCAGAGGGGTCCGTGAGCACTTCGCGCGCGTCGCCGAGGCAGCCGGCGAGCTTGCCGTGATCGTCTACAACATCCCGTCGCGCTGCGTGATCAACATCGCCCCTGAGGCGCTCGCCGAGCTCGCGGCCCAGAGCCCCAACGTCGTCGCCGTCAAACAGGCCAACAGCGCCGAGCTGGGACCGGTCGAGGGCCTCGACCTGCTGGCCGGCAACGACGACGTCTTCCTCGAGACCCTGCGCCGCGGCGGGACCGGGGGCATCCTCGTCGCCTCGCACGTGGTCGGCAACGAGATGCGCCGCGTGCTCGAGCTGCACATCGCCGGTGAGGCGCGAGAAGCCTCCGAGCTCGACGCCCGGCTGGCGCCGGTCTACGCGGCGATGTCGATCACCTCCAACCCGACGCCCGTCAAGGCGGCGCTCGAGATGGAAGGGCTGATCGGCGCCCACCTGCGGCTGCCGATGGTCCCCGCCGACGACGCCGAGCGCAAGCTCGTCGCCGAGGCGATCTCGGCGTTTCGGGGAGGCCGCGCGTGAGCGCCTCGGTGCGGATCCTGCCGCTCGGCGGACTGGGCGAGATCGGCAAGAACATGACCGTCGTTGAGAGCGAGGGGCGGATCGTCGTCGTCGACGCCGGGCTGATGTTCCCGACCTCGGAGATGCTCGGGATCGACCTCGTGCTGCCCGACTTCAACTACCTGCGCGAGCGCAGCGGCGACATCGAGGCGATCTTCCTCACGCACGGCCACGAGGACCACGTCGGCGCGCTCCCCTTCGTCCTGCGCGAGCTCGGGCTGCCGCCCGTGATCCTCGGCGGCCCGCTGACGATCGGGCTCGTGCGCTCCAAGCTCGAGGAGCACAAGATCCGCGACGCCCCGCTACAGGTCATCTCGGCCGGCGAGACCCACACGGCCGGGCCGTTCGAGCTCGAGGCGATCCGGATGGTGCACTCGATCCCCGACACGCTTGCGGTGGCCGTCGGGACGAAGCTCGGGAAGGTCCTGATCACCGGCGACTACAAGTTCGACCAGACCCCGGTCGACGGTGAGCCGGCCGACATCTCGCGGCTGGCCGAGCTGGGGCGGTCGGGAGAGCTGCTCTGCCTATGCGGCGACTCGACCAACGCCGACCGTCCAGGGGTCGCGCCCTCGGAGTCGAGCGTCGGGCCGGCCCTGCTCGACCTCTTCTCGCGCACCGAGGGCCGGCTCATCGTCACCTGCTTCGCCTCCAACCTGCACCGTGTCCAGCAGGTGATCGATGCCGCCGCCCAGCTAGACCGGCGGGTCTCCCTGGTCGGGCGCTCGATGCGAAAGAACTTCAACATCGCTTCGAACCTGGGCCTGACGAGCGCCCCCAGCGGGATGCTCGTCCCGCCGCGCGAGATCGAGGACTTCCCCGACCACAAGGTGATCGCGATCTCGACAGGCAGCCAGGGCGAGCCTCTGTCGGCGCTGCGCCGGATGGCCCACGGCGAGCACCGCGACCTGTCGCTGCACTCGGGCGACACCGTGGTCTTCTCCGCGACGCCGATCCCGGGCAACGAGCGGGCCGTCAACGAGACGATCGATCGGATCTACGAGATCGGCGCCAGGGTCATCACGGCAGCCGAGGAGCCGATCCACGCCTCGGGCCACGGTTGGCAGGAAGAGCTGAAGCTGATGCTCAACCTGACCCGGCCGCGCTACGTGATGCCGATGCACGGCGACCACCGGCGACTCCGTCTGCACAGCGACCTCGCCCGCGCCGTCGGAATCGACGACGAGCGCATCTTCCGCGGCCGAAACGGCCGGCCGCTCGAGATCGATGCCGACGGCGCCAGGTTCGGCGACGACCTCGGCTCGGGGATGATCTTCGTCGACGGGATGGAGATCGGCGATCCCGACGATGCGGCGCTGCGAGACCGGCGAACGCTCTCGGGCGACGGGGTCCTGATCGTGGTCGCGACCATCGCAGGCCAGGACGGCAGCGAGGTCTCCGAGCCGGAGGTGATCTTCCGTGGCGTACCGTTTCTCGAGTCAGAGGCTGACGACGAGCCCCTCGCCGAGGAGCTACGCGAGCTCGTCTCCGAGTCGCTGGCGCGAGCCGCAAAGGACGAAGTGCGCGAGATCGACCTGCTCCAGTCAGACATCCACGACGACGTCGCCGCCTTCGTCCAGAAGCGCCTGCGGCGCCGGCCGATGATCCTCCCGGTTGTCGTCGAAGTCTGACGCCGGCTCAGGTCGCGGCAGAGAGCGTGGATCGCGGGCGTCTCTCCCGGCCGCCGCGGGGCTGATCGCCGGAGCCCTCGGCCTCGTCGGGCGGCGCGGCCGGCAGCTCGACGATGAAGCTGGCACCGCCGCTCGCCGACTCGGCCAGCCACACCTGCCCGCCATGCGACTCGGCGACTGCCGCGACGATCGCCAGCCCGAGGCCGGTGC
>JACDBR010000143.1 GCA_013694825.1 Solirubrobacterales bacterium | reverse complement strand
GATCAGGGCCGATCGCGGGAGCGCTCGGAACCGCCGCGCGGTACTGGTCAGCCGGGGCCGGCGGCGCCGTTTGGGGACTCGGCGGCCTCACCGGAACCCTCGCGCTGGGCGAGATCGCGGTGCGGGGCAAGCATCATGCTCATATTGCGGCCCTCCTGGAGCGGCTGCTGCTCGACCACGGCCAGCTCGGAGACATCCTCGAAGAGCCTCTGGAGAAGGTCGCGGCCGCGCTCGGGGTGAGCCTGCTCGCGGCCACGAAACATGATCGTCACCTTGACCTTGTCGTGCTTTCGCAGGAAGCGCTCGACGTGGCCCTTCTTGGTCTCGTAATCGTGGGTGGCGATCTTCGGGCGCAGCTTGATCTCGCGGACGTTGACCTGCTGCTGGTGCTTTCTCGCCGCCTTGGCCTTCTGTTCCTGCTCGTAGCGATGCTTCGAGTAGTCGAGCAGGCGGGTGACCGGCGGACGGGCGTCGGGGGCGACCTCGACGAGGTCGAGGTCGCGCTCGCGCGCCAGCTTCAACGCCTCGTCGGTCGCGACGACGCCGATCTGCTCGCCTCCCTGGTCGATCAGGCGGACTTGCGGCACTCGAATGCGCTCGTTGACGCGCGTGGTGTCGCGCTCCGGCGGGCGGCGGTCGAAACGTCGCGGGACCGGCACTAGGCGCAGACCACGGCGAACTGTGAGGCGAGGATCAGCGGCTCGAGAGGGGTCAGGAGATCAGGCGCTTGGCGCTCGTCGGGGCGCGTTCGGCTCGGTGCTCGGCATCTGCGCTTGAGTATAGGGCGCGATTCGCCGAAAGCGACACCGGGTCGGTCGGCGCTCAGCCGCGGCTCTCCAGCCGTTGGCGAAGCTCAGCGGGCGAGAGCGCGCCGAGCTCCCCGTCGGCGTGCGAGCGGACCGAGAGCCTGCCCGACTCCTGCTCGCGCGCGCCGACGACCGCCATGTAGGGGATCTTGGCCAGCTCGGCCTCGCGGATCTTGCGCCCGACCGAGTGCGAGCGCTCGTCGAGCCGTGTACGCAGGCCGCCCGCATCGAGCTCGCCGGCGACGCTGCGGGCGTAGGGGAGGTGCTGGTCGGAGACCGGCAGCACCGCGACCTGAACCGGGGCCAGCCAGGCGGGAAAGCGGCCGCCGTGGTGCTCGATCAGGATCCCGACGAAGCGCTCCAGCGAGCCGAGCAGGGCGCGATGGATCATCACCGGTCGGTGCTCGGCGTTGTCCTCGCCCTGGTAGGAGAGGTCAAAGCGCTCGGGCATCTGGAAGTCGAGCTGGCAGGTGCCGAGCTGCCAGGAGCGCCCGAGCGCATCGGTGACGTGGAAGTCGATCTTCGGCCCGTAAAACGCGCCGTCCCCAGGGTTGAGCTGGTAGTCGCGTCCCTGCGCGGCCAGCGCTTCGCCGAGCGCCTGCTCGGCACGCGACCATTGCTCCTCGCCGCCGATCGACTTCTCCGGCCGGGTCGAGAGCTCGACCCTGATCTGCTCGAAGCCGAAGCGCGAGTAGAGCTCGTCGATCGACTCGCAGATCGAGTTGACCTCGCCGACCACCTGGTCGAGGCTGCAGAAGACGTGGGCGTCGTCTTGGGTGAACGCACGCACCCGCAGCAGGCCGTGGAGGACGCCCTCGCGCTCGTTTCGCGACACGTCCCCGAACTCGGCGAGGCGCAGCGGCAGCTCGCGGTAGGAGTGGCGGGTGGCGCCGAAGACGAGGCAGGCGCCGGGGCAGTTCATCGGCTTGAGCGCGAAGCGTCGCTCGCCCGCCTGGATCAAGAACATGTCGTCGCGGTAGTTGTCCCAATGGCCCGAGCGGTGCCAGAGATCCTCGTCGAGGATCCGCGGGGTGCGGATCTCGACGTAGCCGCGCTTTGCGAGCTGCGCCTGCACCTCGGCCTCGACCAGGCGCAGCAAAACGGTCCCGGCGGGCAGCCAGAACGGCATCCCTGGCGACTCGTTTCGAAGCATGAACAGGTCGAGCTGGGGGCCGAGGCGGCGGTGATCGTTCTCGCGTGCGAGCTCGATCCGGCGCTGGTGCTCCTCGAGCTCTGCCTGGCTGAAGTAGGCGGTGCCGTAGATCCGGGTCAACATCGTCCGCGACTCGTCACCGCGCCAGTACGCGCCCGCCACAGAGCTCAGATTGAAGGCCTTGACCTGCCCGGTCGACGGCGCGTGCGGTCCGCGGCAGAGGTCGACGAAGGGCCCGTTTCGATACAGCGACACCCGCTCGACCCCGTGCTCGGCGATCAGGTCATCGATCAGCTCGACCTTGTAGGGCTGCTGCTCGGCGCGGAAGCGCTCCCGGGCCTCGGGCGCGCCGAGCTCGGAGCGCTCGAACACCTCGTCGGCGGCGATGTGCTCGCCCATCTTCTGCTCGATCCGCCCGAGATCGTCGTCGGAGAGACTGACCCCCGGCGGGAACTCGAAGTCGTAGTAGAAGCCGTCGGCAACCGGGGGGC
>JACDBR010000117.1 GCA_013694825.1 Solirubrobacterales bacterium | reverse complement strand
AGCTCTATCTGGGACGGATCGCGGCGCTGGAGCCGCGGCTCAACTGCTTCGCGGTGCTGCTCGCCGAGGCGGCTCGCGAGTCCGCCGAGTCCGCCGACGCCCGTCTGGCCGCGGGCGAGCGCACGCCGTTGCTCGGGGTGCCGGTCGCGGTCAAGGACACGCTCGACATGGCCGGCGAGGTGACGGCTCAGGGAAGTCGCGCCTTCACCCGGCCGGCGGTCGAGGACTCGGCGGTGGTCGCCCGATTGCGTGAGGCCGGTGCGGTGATCGTCGGCAAGACGAACCTCCCTGAGCTCGCGATCTGCGGCTTCACCGAGAGCGAGGCCTTCGGCGTGACCCGGAACCCGTGGGATCCCTCGCGAACGCCCGGGGGGTCGAGCGGCGGGAGCGCCGCCGCGGTCGCCGCGGGCTTGGTAGCCGCCGCCCACGCCTCCGACGGCGCTGGCTCGATCCGCATTCCCGCGGCCGACTGCGCCCTCTTCGGGCTCAAGCCACAGGCGGGCCGGATTCCGATCGAGCCGGCTGGTCACTGGGCAGGGCTCTCGGTCAACGGCTGCGTCACCCGTTCGGTCGCCGACTCGGCGCTGTTTCTCGACGTGATCGCCCCGACCCGGCCCAGCGGCGTCTCGAGCTTTGCCGAGGCGGCTTCGCGGCCGCCGGATCGGCTCGCGATCGCCGTCAGCAACCGGCCCGTCAGGACCTCGGTCAAGCCGATCGCGACGAGCGAGGTGCGCCGCGCGGTCGCCGACACCGAGCAGCTGCTGCGCGGCCTGGGCCACCGCGTCTGGCGTGAGGACCCCGACTGGGGGCTGGCCGGGCTTCGGATCAGCACCCGCTACCTGGGCGGGATCCGCACCGACGTCGAGGCGGTCGAGCGACCGGAGCTGCTTGAGCGGCGAACCAGGGGCTTCGGTCGGCTCGGGATCGGGTCGCCCGAGCGGCTGATCCGCCAAGCGGTTGATGGCGCCGAGGCCGACGCCCAGCGGATCGGGCGGCTGTTCGAGCGTGCCGACGTGATCTTGATGCCGGCGGTCGGTGAGCCGCCGATCGAGGTTGGTCGCTGGCAGGGGGCGGGCGCGCTTCGGACGCTGGTCGGGATGAGCCGCAGCTACGGGTTCACGGCGATCTGGAATCACACCGGTCAACCCGCAGCCGCCGTTCCGGCCGGATTCACCGCGGCCGGCATGCCGCTCTCGGTGCAGATCGTCGTGCGCCCCGGTCGCGAGGACCTGCTGCTCTCGCTTGCGGCGGAGATCGAGGCGGAGCGTCCCTGGGCCGAGCGCCGCCCAGCGTTGGCAGGCTGAGCGAGAACGCGGGCGCCTCCGGGCGCGGAACCGGCCGCCTCGGATATAGGTTCGCCCGCGTGCTCGGGCCCCTCCGCCGCAGTCTCAGCGCACGGATCCTCGGGGTCCTCGCGCTGCTCGGATCGCTCGTGCTGGTTCTGGGCCTGCTGTTGGTCGCGGCGATCAACGCGCAGCGAGAGGCAGCGGCGAAGGCCTCCGCGGCCCAGGCGGCGCTCCTCTCCGCCGCTGAGCTCGAGCGCGCGACCCTCGATCTCGAGACAGGATTGCGAGGCCTGCTGGTCAGCGGCGACCCCGACTTCCTCGAGCCGTTTCGCGACGCCCGCTCGACGCTCGGCGAGCAGGGCTCGGAGCTCTCCGGGAAGCTCGAGAGGCTAGGTCTCGGTGGCGAGCGGCTGAGCGAGATCGAGGCCGGGATCGATCGCTACTTGAGCGGCTACGTCGAGCGCCAGATCAAGCTCGCCTCTCGCGACATCGCCGTGGCCCGGCGGATCGCCGCGAGCGGCGAGGGCAAGCGCCAGACCGATGACCTCCGCGAGTCCTTCGACGGACTCGACGCGGAGATCACCGCCCAGGCGGGGGCCGAGCTCGACCAAGCCGAGGCGCAGGCCGACGCGGCGAAGCGAATCGCGGCACTCGGCGGAGTACTGCTTCTCGGGCTGCTGGTCCTGCTCGCGGTCGCCCTGCGCCGGTCGGTCCTGGCCCCGGTCGGCAGGCTGGCGGCGGTCACGGAGCTGATCGGCGGGGGTGATCTGGGAACTCGAATCTCCGATGAGGGGGCGCCGGACGAGATCGGGCAGATGAACCGCTCGTTCAACCGCATGGCCGACGAGCTCGAGCAGGCGCTCGTCACGGCGAGGGAGTCAGATCGGTTGCGCGAGGAGTTCTTCGGCCTCGTCTCACACGAGCTGCGAACCCCGCTGACCTCGATCGTCGGCTACGTGGAGTTGCTCTCCGAGGACGCGGAAGGCAGCCAGGTACTGAGTGTCGCGGAGCGGCGCCGCTTCATCGGGGTCGTCGACCGCAACTCGCGCCGCCTGTTGCGACTGGTCGCCGATCTGCTGTTCGTCGCCCAGCTCGAGGACGGGCGCCTGCGGCTCGAGAGCCGGCGCTTCGACCTCGCCCTCGTCGCCCGCGAATCGATCGAGGCGGCGGCCCCCAGCGCTCGCAGCGGGGAGGTCACCCTGGCCTCGGCCATCGAGGGACCGATCCATTGCAAGGGCGACCGCGACCGGCTCGCGCAGGCGATCGACAACCTGCTCTCCAACGCGATCAAGTTCACGGCCGGTGGGGGGGAGGTCGGCCTCCAGGTGCGCTCCCAGGGGAAGGTCGCCTCGATCGAGGTCTGGGACACGGGCGTCGGGATCCCCGGTGAGGAGCAGGCGCGCCTGTTCGAGCGTTTCTTCCGCGCCTCCAGTGCTCGCTCCCCGGAAACCCCCGGAATCGGGCTGGGGCTCGTGATCACACGGGCGATCATCGAGGCGCATGGCGGCGCGCTCAGCCTCGAGAGCGTTCAGGGGCGAGGCTCGACATTCCGCTGCGAGTTGCCCATAGGCTGAGGCCCAAAGCGTGGATCCAACCTCCGACCCTAAGCCGATCGCCGGCGCTTCAAACGAGCGTGTCGGCCATGACGGCCTGGTGCTCGTCGCCGACGATGACCCCGATGTGCGCGAGCTCGTCGCCTTCCGTCTCGAGCGCGACGGGTTCGAGGTGATGGCGGCCGCCGACGGCGAGGCGGCGCTCGAGCTGATGCAGCGGCGGCGGCCCACGGCCGCGGTGCTCGACGTGATGATGCCCGGCCTCGACGGCTACGAGGTGACGCGCCGGATGCGCTCCTCCCCGGAGCTCGCCGAGGTGCCGGTGATCCTGTTGACCGCGAGCGTGCAGGAGGCGGCTGTGACGCGCGGATTCGAGGCTGGAGCCGACGACTACGTCAAGAAGCCGTTTTCGCCCGCGGAGTTCATCGACCGGGTCAAGCGCGCGATCGAGCAGCGGCGCTCCGAGCCGTCGCTCTAGCGGTGACGATCAGCCTTGCCCGCCCGAAGCCCACGCGGGGCTGGGGCGTGGACGCAGGTAGGCTTCGCGAATGGCCGCCGAGCGCAAGATCCGCGTCGTGGTCGCTAAGCCCGGCCTCGATGGGCACGACCGCGGCGCCAAGATCATCGCCAGGGCGCTGCGTGACGCCGGCATGGAGGTCATCTACACGGGTCTCCACCAGACGGCCGAGCAGATCGCCGCGACCGTCGTCCAGGAGGACGCCGACGCCGTCGGCCTCTCGATCCTCTCCGGGGCGCACATGACGCTCGTTCCGAAGGTCATCGAGATGCTCCACGGCCAGGGCGTCGACGACGTCGTGATAACCGTCGGCGGGACGATCCCGGCCGACGACATCCCCGAGCTCAAGCGGCTCGGGGTCGCCGAGGTCTTTACCCCCGGGGCGTCTACGGACGAGATCGTCGAGTTCATCCGCTCCTCGGCCGCCGAGCGCTCACCGGCCTAGCGACGTCCCTCGGCGGTCCCGGCCTAGCGACTCCCTCGGCGGCGTCGCCGCCCGCCCCAGCACCGAGGCGAGGCGCGCGATCGTCGGCGCCGGCGTCTCGACGATCTGACGCCAGCTGACGCGGACCACTTGGTACCCGGCGGCCGAGAGGATCTGCGTACGTTCTCGGTCTCGCTCGAACGCGTCACGACTCGAATGGAAAGCGAAGCCGTCGACTTCCACCGCGACACCGTGGCCGGGCCAAACGAAGTCGACCTCGAGCCCGCAGGTCGTCGAGTTGGTCAGCGGGCGCGCCAAGCCGGCCTCGTCGATCAGGGCCAGCAGCCGCTCCTCCGCCTCAGAGCGGGTCAGGCGAGGGCCGCCGCTCGCGGCGAGGAGCGCGCGCAGCCTTGGAATCCCGGGCCGGCTTCGCGAGCGCTCGATCTGTGCACCGAGCTCCGCGCCGCTGACCAACCTCGAAGCCTGGGCCTCGGCGAGGATCCGCTCGAGGTCTCTCCCGGCGCTCGTCGCGGCGATGTCGACGATCGTCCGTACCGGGCTAGTCACGGGGATCCGCCCGAGGTGCCTGACCTCGCTTCGCAGCAATGAGGTGCTCTGGTGCAAGCGAATGCCGCGATGAATCGGGTGACTCGACCTCACGACGCTGACGTCGACCTCCCGCGGGGAGGCGGCGGGGCCGCTCGGAAGCATCGCCCACAGGCCTGCAGCGGTCCGATGGCTGACCGCGGCGCCCGTTCCGATGGCGAGGGTCGCCGCCATCACGCGGGCCCTGGGTGGAACGAGCGGCGAGGCCACGAGGTAGATGCCGCGATGGAGCGCAACGAGCCCCGCACCTCGCACCCACTGGTCGATCGTTGCGCGGCTGAGGCCGGCAGCGAGCAACTGACGCCGCGAGACCACGCCTTCCTGCCGGGACGCCAAGGCGTGGATCGTGGCCCGGACGAGTGCCGGAGCCACGCGGCCCCGGCCAAGCCTCGCTGGTTTGCCGGGCATGGACACGCAAACCCGCGACGCTTGCTCGACGCCCCCACGGAGCCGTGACTTTGCCGGGCATGGATACGCAAACCCGCGACCCTTGCTCCTTGGCCGGCGTTTCCGCCCGCCATGGGGCCCTCGGGTCGGAATCCTCTCGATTGACTGGTCAGTCAAGCTGCCATCCGGCGGTCGGTAACATGCCCGCCGCCGCAGAACAGAGGCGCCGGCCGGCACTCTCCTTAAAGCCAGGGCGCCCACTTTCCAAGGAGGCTTTCGAGTGAAGATCTGTTGCCTCGTCAAGGAGGTTCCAGACGCCGCCGTGACGAAGCGGATTGACCCTGAGACCAAGCGCCTGGATCGCTCTGGCGAGAAGAACCTCAACCCCTTCGACACGCACGGGATCGAGGCTGCGATGCAGATCCGCGAGGGCGGAGAGGTCGAGGTCGACGAGATCGTTGCCGTCACGATGGGCCCATCGAGCGCGGTGCGCGCTCTGCACAAGGCCGTCGCGCTGGGCGCCGACCGGTCGGTCCATCTCTCCGATGACGCCCTCGAGGGCTCCGACGTCTGCGCCACCGGGCTCGCGCTCGCCAAGCTGCTCTCCTCCGAGAGCCCCGACCTGGTCCTGCTAGGCCAGCAGTCCGACGATGGCGAGTGCTACACGATCGGCGCGGTCGTCGCCGACCACCTGAAGATGCCCTCGCTGACCCAGGTGATCAAGATCGACGTCGCCTCGGATGCTCTCACCTGCGAGCGCCAGGCCGAGTACGGCTACGACACGGTCGAGGTCCAGATGCCGGCGGTCATATCCGTCGGCGACGCGATCAACGAGCCGCGCTACCCCTCGTTGAAGGCGATCATGGGCGCGAAGAAGAAGGCGCTCGACACGAAGGCGATCGGCGACGTCGGGCTCGAGGCCGATCAGGTCGGCGAAGCCGGCTCGAAGACGCAGGTCCTCGGCATGAACCCTCCGCCCGCAAAGCAGGGCGGCGAGGTGATCGAGGACGAGGACACCACGGAGACGGTCGAGAAGATCATCGCCTGGCTCGATGAAAGGAAGCTGATTCGGTGAGCGACGTAAGGCGCGAAAGCATGTCTGCCCGCCTGGCAAGGCAGGTGTTCTAGATGTCCGGGATCCTGGTCTACGCCCTGCACGACGGTGAGGGCAACTTCAACAAGAATTCGCTCGGCGCGATATCCGAGGCGGCGAAGCTCGCCGGCGAGCTCGGCGGCGAGGCGGCCGCGGTGGTGGTCGGCAAGGTCGGCGACGACGTCGGCGGCGAGCTCGGCCGCTACGGCGCCGCCAAGGTGTTTCGCGCCGCCGACGTCGAGGAGGGGCTCGCGCAGCCGATCGTCGACGTGATGGCCAAGCTGATCGGCGAGCACGGTTACTCGTATGCGCTGTTCGGCGGTGGTCTGCTCGGCTTTGAGATCGGCGCCGGCCTGACGGCGCGCCTGGCCGGCGGCGTGACCATGGAGGTCACCGAAGTCCAGGCCCGCGAAGGCAAGCTCGTCGCTCTGCGCCCAGTGCTGGGCGACTCGGCGATTGCCGACGTGGCCTACGTCGGCGAGCCCGGGATCATCATCGGCCGCCTGAACGCGTTCGACATCTCCGAGAGCGGATCCGGCGAGGCCGAGGTCGTCGACGTCGACGTCGAGCTCTCCGAGTGGTCGACGAAGGCGAAGATGGTCACCCGCGGCGAGGCTCGCGGCGAGGACATCAACATCGAGGACGCCGACATCCTGGTCGGCGGCGGTCGCGGCCTGGGCGAGAAGGACAACTTCAAGCTCGCCGAGGAGCTCGCCGAGGCGATGGGCGGGGCGGTCGCCGCGACGCGTGCCGTGGTCGACGCGGGCTGGTACCCCTACGCGGCGCAGATCGGCCAGACCGGCAAGACCGTGGCGCCGAAGCTCTACCTGGCGGCCGGGATCTCGGGGGCGATCCAGCACAAGGTGGGGATGCAGAACTCAGAGAACATCCTCGCGATCAACAAGGACCCGAACGCGCCGATCTTCGAGTTCTGCGACCTCGGGGTGGTCGGTGACCTCCACAAGATCGTCCCCAAGCTGACCGAGGCGATCAGGGCCAAGAAGAGCGGCTGAGCCCGACGATGGGGGTAACGCCGGAGGAGTACCCGCCGCCGGTCGACGAGACCGGCGAGTTCATCGCCGAGCCGACCGATCCCGACGACGAGCGGATCGAGGTCGGGCTGGCGGTTGTCGGCGGCGGCCCGGCGGGCCTGGCGTGCGCAGCGCGCACGATGCAGTTGCTCGAGGCCGAGCCGGAGCTGGCGGAGAGGCTCGGCGAGGTCCCGGTCGCGGTGATCGAGAAGGGCAAGGCCTGCGGAGCGCACACGCTCTCCGGAGCGAATCTGAACCCCTCGTCGATGCGCGAGCTGTTCCCGGACCTCGACCCCTCCGAATGGCCCTTCTCCTACGGCGAGGTGACCAAGGACGCCGTCTACCTGCTGACCAAGAAGGCCGCGCTGCCGCTGAAGCCGATGCCGCCCAACTTCCGAAATCACGGCAACTACGGCATCTCGGTGGCCAAGCTCTCGCGCTTCCTGGCCGAGCGAGCCGAGGAGATGGGCGCCTACATCCTGACCGAGACCGTCGCCGACAAGCTGCTGGTCTCCGACCGGATCGTGCGCGGGGTGCGCTCGGGCGACCGCGGCCGAGACCGCGAGGGCGAGCCGCTCGGCAACTTCGAGCCGGGATCGGACGTGATCGCCAAGGCGACCGTGCTCGCCGAGGGCACGCTGGGCCATCTGACCACCGCGGCGCGGCGCAAGTTCGACCTCGACGGCGCCCTGCCGGTGCGCTGGGAGCTCGGGGTCAAAGAGGTCTGGGAGGTCCCCAAGCCGCTCGACCGCGTGATCCACACGATGGGCTGGCCACTTCGAAAGCGCGCCAAGTGGAACGAGTTCGGCGGCAGCTTCATCTACCCGATGGGTGAGGACAAGCTCTGCATCGGGATGGTCGTCGGGCTCGACTACACCGATGCCACGCTGTCCTGCCACGACCTGCTGCAAGAGCTCAAGACGCACCCCTTCGTCCGCAAGCTGCTCGATGGCGGAAAGCGCGTCGCCTGGGGGGCGAAGACGATCCCGTCGGGCGGGTACTGGTCGATGCCGCGCTCGCTTGCCGTGCCGGGCATGGTGATGGCCGGCGACGCGGCGAACATGGTCAACGTACCGACCCTCAAGGGCGTGCACTACGCGATGCACGCCGGCAGCTACGCCGCCGAGACGATCGTCGAGGCGCTCAAGGCCGACCCCGACTCCGTCAACTTCGACGCCTACCACCAGAGGGTCCACGACTCGGTGATCGGCAAGGACCTCTACGAGTCGCGCAACATGCGCCAGCCGTTCTCCAAGGGGTTCTTTGTCGGCGGCGCGGCGGCAAGCGCGATGACGATCACGAAGGGCAACTTCCCCGCCGGCAAATGGAAGTACGAGCCCGACACCGAGATCGCAATGCACGACGGTGGCGCGGCGAAGCGCTACCCCGAGGCCGACAACGAGCTGACCTTCAACAAGCTCGACTCAGTCTTCCTGTCGGGCAACGCTACGCGCGACGACGCGCCCAACCACGTCCGGGTCCAAAAGCACGTGCCCCGGGTCCTGGCCCAGACTTGGGTCTCGCTCTGCCCGGCGCAGGTCTACGAGATCCCCGACGACCAGGCTGGCAACGGGGCCACCGAGGTCGACGTCAACGTGACCCCCTCGAACTGCGTGCAATGCGGCGCGATCAACGCCAAGGGCGGCCGGCTGACGATGCCCGAGGGAGGCGACGGTCCGCTCTACCAGGAGCTCTGAGGGGTTCCTCGCTGGGGCGGCTAGCGATCGATCTCCGCCTCTTGCGTCTCAGAGACGAACGATTCGATCAGCTCGGCGAGCCGCTCGGGCTGGTCGAGCGCGACGAACGTCTTCGCCTCGTCGATCTCGACCAGGCGTGCCGCCGGGATCACGCCTGCCAGCCGCTTGGCATCGGCGAGCGTGAAGAAGCGGTCGTCGGTGCCCCAGGCGAGTAGCGCCGGGCGATCGAACTTTCCGAGCCGGTCGGCTGCCTCGAGCGTGAGCCGCTTGTCGAGGCCGATCAGCAGCTTGCGTGTGTCGCGAGCTATCGCGGCGTCGCGCGCCGAGGGCGCGAGCCACGAGTCGACCAGCTCGGGCGCGATCGGGCGCTTGGCGAGCAGGCCGTAGATCGCGCGTCGCGCAGCACCCAGCCGAAGCGGCGCCTGCAGCATCGCCGTACCGCCCGGCAGACGGGCGATCGGCGCCATCAGGTTGAACGGGAAGGGCGGGAACTTCTCGAAGCTGTCGCAGTTGGTCAGCACGAGGCGCTCGACACGCTCGGGGTGTCGCGTCGCGAGGATCTGAGAGATCGCGCCGCCGCTGTCGTTGCCGACGATCGTCGCGCTGCCTAGCCCGAGCCGCTCGATGAAGTCGGCGACGATCCTCGCCTGGCCGACGGGTGAGAGGTCGGCGCCCGGCTTCATCGGGGCAGTGTGCGAGCCCATCGGCCAGTCGACGACGAGGCAGCGCAGCTCGGGCGCCAAGCGCTCGGCGACTCCGTCCCACAACCGGCCGTCGACCAGCAGGCCGTGGACGAAGACGACCGGCGCGCCCTCGCCGCCGCTGTCGCGGTACCGGATCGGGCCCTGGTCGAGCTCGAGCTCGCGGCGCTCGAAGGTGGCGGCAGGGTGGGGGGTCGAGGTCGTCATCCGGGCTCCGATCGCGTAGCGTGGTTTGCGTGCAACGTGAATGTAACTAACATACATAC
>JACDBR010000109.1 GCA_013694825.1 Solirubrobacterales bacterium | reverse complement strand
ACCCCCGTCCTGAAGGCCGCGTGCGCATCGCGGGTCGCCGGCCCGGCCGCCTCGAAGTCGGCCTCGTCGATCGCAACCACGGCTTGGACCTCGCGCGTGGTCGAGGCGAGGAAGACCTCGCGCGCTTCGCGCCGCAATTCGGCCAGCGAGTAGCTGCCCTGCTCGACTTCGAGCTCCGCGACGAGATGGCGGCGGGTGATCGAGTCGAGAATCCCGCAGTCGAGCGCCGGAGTCCTGAGGGCGCCATCCGCGCCGGCCCAGAAGATCGTCGAGGTCGGCGCCTCGAGCACCGTGCCGTCCGCGCGCACCAGCAGCGCCTCGTCGCCGCCGCGGGCAGCCGCGAGCCGGGTCGCGTGCATGTTGGCCGCATAGGAGATCGACTTGACCCCGTCGAGGATCACGTTCGGCGCGTAGAGCACGCTGGCGAGGCGCCAAGGCTCGGAGTGGTTGGGCATCGGCTCCGAGACCATCACTCGCCGGCCGGCTCGCGTAAAGACGACTCGCAGCAGGCAGTCGCGCTCGCCGATTCGCTCGATCAGGGCGTCGGCGTCGCGCTCGAGCGCGACGCGGTCGACCTCGAGATCGATCAGAGCGCCCGAGCGCAGCATGCGCTCGAAATGCTCACGGCGGGCGAACGGCACGCCTGCGTAGAGGCGCATCACCTCGAAGACGCCGTCGCCGCGAAACAGCCCGGGGTCGGGCAGCGGCAGCACGGCCTCGTCGGCCGCGCTGATCCGGCCGTCGACGCTGGCCAGCTCCGAATCGCTCGAATCACCTATCGCGCTCATCGCACCCATCGAGCGAACCTACCCGCCGCGGGCGAACCGTAGCCTCGGACCTCGATCGCGACTAACCTGACCGCAGCGATGGATTTCCTTCTGATCGTCGGCCTGCTGGCGCTGATCGTCGTCGTCTTGGTGCTGGTCTCGAGCGGCCATCCGGGCAGCGGCGCGGACCTCGTCGGCCTCTCGTCGCGTCACTCCAACTACGAGGCCCAGGCGCAGGTCGAGGCCGACGAGTTGGGCGAGATGGTCAAGGCGCAGAACGAGTACCGGCGACGCCGCGGAAAGGAAAAGCTGACCGGCGCCGAGCTCCGGCGCTGGGTCTCCGAGGACGAGGACACCCGTCGCCGCGGTCGCGAGCTCCAAGAGCTCGAGGAGCAGTTCGAGATCGCGCCGGAGGCGCGCGAGGGCGAGGGCGGTCGGCCCGGCGGCGGGGGAGAGCGGCCCGGCGAGGCGCTGGGCGATGAGCCCGAAGCACCGCGCGACCAGTTTCCGGGCGGTTGGCGAGAGCGCTGATCGTCGGCTGCGGCCATCGCGGCCGCGCCCTCGGAACCAGACTCCTCGAGGCGGGCTGGGTCGTCCGCGGGACCACGCGCTCGCCGGCCGGGCTGGCGGCGATCCAGGAGGTCGGGATCGAGCCCTTCGAGGCCGACCCGGATCGGATCGGCACTCTGCTCGATCCGATCGAGGGCGTGACAGCGATCGTCTGGCTGCTCGGCTCGGCGGCCGGCGACCGGGAGGCGGTGGCGGCTCTTCACGGCCCCAGGCTCGAGCGCTTGCTCTCCGAGATCGTCGACACCCCCGTCAGGGGCTTCGTCTACGAGGCGACCGGGAGCGTCGACGAGGCGGTGCTCAGCGGCGGCGCCGTGATCGTCAGAGCGGCCGCTGCGCGCTGGCGGATCCCGGTCGAGCTGATCGAGGCCGAGCCCGGCGAGCCCGGGCCGTGGCTCGAGGACGCGGCCGGCGCCGTTGCTCGGATAGTCGCGTGAGCGCGCGCATCACTCGGCGTTCTCGGTGCCGCCGACGCCGCTATCCGGCACCTCGAGCTGCTGGGTGCCGTTGCGCGGGAAGCTGATCGGCTTGGCGGGCACCTGCTTGTTCTTCGGGAGCTCGGCCCAGGGGGCGGTATCGGCGTTGCGCGACTCGCGCGGCTTGTCGAACTCGCTGATCGCGAAGCGCGCGCCGATCACCAGTGCCACGACGACGGCGAGGAAGGCTCCGTAGAGGACGAGCTGGCGGCGCTTGCCGGCGCCGTAGCTGCCGCCGACGACCTCGCGACGCTTGTCGTTGCCCATCGCGTCTTCGGTCGACTGCTCGTGGCGCGCCAGCCGCTCTTCGGGCATTTCGTGGTTGAACTCCGTGTTGGGTCCGACCGAAGGGGCGGTGACGGCTTGGTCATCGGCGTCGCTCGAATCGCTCGAGCCGCCGGAGCCGCCGGAATCGTCGTGCTCAGCGGTCTCTGCGGTGTCGGCGGTCTCCGAGCCATCCTCGTCGCCTGGCTTGTAGTCGGACTCGTCGCTGGCCGCGGCCTCGGATTCGTCGTCGGCGTAGCTGTCGCCTGAGCTCGTCGGCTCGGCGTCGGCGTCGTCGGCTCCCGACTCCTCGCGCGCGCCCTCGTCCGCCGAGCGGTCGTCCTCGCCCCTCTCCATGTAGGCAACAGTACCCCCGCGAGCGGGAGGTTTCCAGCGACAGCCGTTCAGGAAGCCGATCGGGGGAGCCTCAGCCTCGAGCCGGGGCGGCGGCTCGCGGGCCGGCGAGCGCAAATGAGTAAAGTCCGACTGGAATTCAGGGAGTTAGATCTCGCGGGTGCTTCCCGCCTTGAGAGGAGGCCGATATGGCTGACTACGCGAAGGACGTCCTCGTCTCCACCGACTGGGTGGCGGAGCACCTCGAGGACCCCGACGTCCGCATCGTCGAGGTAGACGAGAACACCGCCCTCTACGCCGAGGCGCACATCCCCGGCGCGATCGGCTTCGACTGGAAGGGCGACCTCCAAGACCAGGTCCGCCGCGACTTCCTCAGCCCGGAGGACTTCGGCGAGCTGATGGGCTCACGCGGGATCTCCAACGACCACACCGTGGTCCTCTACGGCGACCGCAACAACTGGTTCGCCGCCTACACCTACTGGTACTTCCTCTACTACGGCCACGACAAGGTCAAGCTGATGAACGGGCCGCGCGAGAAGTGGCTCGAGGAAGACAAGCCGACCTCGACAGACGTCCCCGACCATGAGCCGCAGGCCTTCAGTGCCGACCCGGGCAACGACGTGATCCGCGCCAAGCGCGACGAGGTCGGTGGCGCGCTCGGCTCCGAGACGCGCCTGGTCGACGTCCGCAGCCCGCAGGAGTTCTCCGGCGAGCTGATCGCAATGGCCGGCTACGAGCAGGAGGGCGCCCAGCGCGGCGGCCACATCCCCGGCGCCGCGTCGGTTCCGTGGGCGCAGGCGGTCGCCGAGGATGGCACGTTCAAGTCGGCTGACGAGCTGCGAGAGCTCTACACCCAGAAGGGGGTGATCGCCGATCAGCCGATCATCGCTTACTGCCGGATCGGCGAGCGCTCCGCGCACACCTGGTTCGTCTTGCACGAGCTGCTGGGCATCGACGACGTCAAGAACTACGACGGCTCATGGACCGAGTGGGGCAACCTGGTCGACGTGCCGATCGAGAAGGGCTAGTCCATTCGCTCGAGCAGGCCGCCCAGGATTCGGGCGGTCGCGCCCCAGATCAGGTGGCCGTCGACCTCGTAGGTCGGGGTGCGAAACGGCACGCCGCGGCGAACCAGACGCCGCATCGCGAAGCCCTCGCGAAGCTGGGCAATCCGGAAGTCGAGCAGCGTCTCGACCTCGCCGGGGTTCAGCGTGTACTCGAGTCCCGGCGCGACAAGGCCGACGAAAGGGTGGACGCGATAGTTGGTGACGAAGGTCCCGATCGGAGGCAGCGCCCCGATCAGCTCCACCCCCGCGGGGTCGAGTCCGATCTCCTCCTCGGCCTCGCGCAGCGCCGTGGAGCGCAGATCCTCGCCCGGATGGTCGCGCCGCCCGCCGGGGAAGGAGATCTCGCCGGCGTGGCGGCTGAGGTCGTGGCGGCGCTCGGTGAAGACGACCCCCGGATCCTCGCCGAGGCCGTGCAGCGGGACGAGGACGGCCGCCTCGGTGTGCCCGCCGGGAACCCTCATCGCAGCGGCGTCCTCGGGCTCGAGCAGCCGACCGCGCAGCTCGTCGAGAGCGCTCAGGCGATCACCGGCGCGTAGCGGTCGAGCTCGGATCGGCGGCGTGGGCTCGTGTACCGCGGCGGGCTGCATCAGATCCTCTCGACGCGGTCCTTGATCGTGACGTCGATCTGGTGGGTGAGCGCCTTGTGGACCGGGCACTTGCCGGCGATCTGCCGCAACCGCTCGAGCTGCTCGTCGGAGAGGTCGCAGCCGAGCCGCAGCGAGACCTCGAAGCTTCTCGGCTCCTGGCCTTCCGTGCTCATCTCGACGTCGACGTGGAACTCGCCGAGGTTCCAATCCTTGCGGTTCGCATACATCTCGACCGTGATCGCGGTGCAGGAGGCAAGCGCCGCCGCCAGCACCTGCATCGGCGAGGGACCCTCGTTGGTACCGCCCTCCGACTCGGGCTCGTCGACGAGCATGCAATGGCCGCCGTCGAAGTAGACCTCGTGCGAGTAGCCCTGGCGGCGGCGGGCGGTTACCTGCATCTCAGGCTTCGCTTGCGTTCCCGGCGTCACGGCCGCCGAAGATCTCGGGCTCGTCGAGGTCGGTGAAGCGGGCTATTGCGAACAGCAGGTCGGAGGCGCGGTTGACGTAATGGATCACGGTCTCCGAGCCGAGGCCCTCGGCGTCGCGCAGGCTCACGATCCTCCGCTCCGCGCGCCGGATCGCGGTACGGGCGACGTCGAGCTGGGCGGAGAGCTCGGTGCCACCCGGGATCACGAACTTCGGCGGCAGGTCGACCCGCTCCATGTAGAAGTCGATTAACGCCTCGAGCCGCTCGACCATCGGTTCGGTCAGCCGGCTGACGCCGTCCTCGAGCCGATCGGCGGCCTCGGGCGCGGTCGCCAGCTCGGCACCGGCGACGAACAGCTCGGATTGCAGGCGCAGCAGGTCGCGAGCGACCTCGGCATCGCCGGGGCCGCAGGCCGCGCGCGCGACGCCGAGCGCGGCGACCGCCTCGTCGAGCGTCCCGTAGGCCTCGGTGCGCAGGTTGTACTTCGCCACCCGGCCGCCGTACCAGAGCGAGGTCGTGCCGTCGTCGCCCTTCTTGGTGTAGATCTTGACCACCGGCGAGGGATCCTAGAAGCTGGCAGGGGGCCGGCCGGGCGTCCGCCGCTCAGCCTCCGGTTCCGCAGCTGGGGCGCCGGTTCGCAGACGTACTCAGTCGAGCGGGTTGAAGACGATCCCGGTCAGCAGCTTGGGGAAGAAGTAGGTCGACTTCGGCGGCATCGTCTCGCCCGCCTGGGCGACGGCCCGCACCTGGTCGACGGGCGTGGGACGAAGCAGGAAGGCGGCGTCCCAGCCGTCGGGCCCGAGCTTCGCGAGCGTCTCGCTCGCTCCCTTGGCGTAGCCGAGCCCGCGCCTGGCGGCGATGTCGTCGTCGCTCATTCCGAGCGCGCCCTTGAGCACGAGCTGCTCGAGGATCGTGGCGTCTAGGCGGCGGTAGGGCTCCGAGCGGGCGCCCAGGGCTGCGTCGATCGCCGCGGTGTCCTTGAGGCGGAGCCGGTAACCCTGGCGGTGATGGGCATCGATGTAGCCGAAGACGCCGATCCCCTCCTCACCGGCTGGATCGAGTGCCGACTCCGATACCTGCTCGACATCGAAGTGCTCGAGCAGCGCGTTTCGGAGCGCCATTTGGCGCTCGGTCTCGCGCAGGTCGCCGAGCAGGCGGTGGTAGCCGAACACCGTGAGGCCGGGGTCGGAGAGCGAGACGATGCAGTTGAGCGTGTGGCGGTGCGGCCCGTCGCCGCCGATCTCGTCGGCGTAGGTGCGAGCGGTCTCGTAGCGGTGGTGGCCGTCGGCGATCAGCAGCTCAGCGTCGGAGAGCTCCGCGGCTACGGCGGCGTGCGCGCCCGGGTCGTCGATCCGCCAGACACGGTGGATGGTGCCGTCGTCGTCGGTGGCCTCGCCCCAGGGCTCGGAGCGGGTGTAGCCGCTGACGTGGCGCCAAGCGTCGCGGTCATAGAGCGAGAAGATGGGGGAGAGGTTGAGCTTGGTGGCGCGCGTCAGCCGCAGCCGATCCTCCTTCGGCCCTGGCTGTGTGCGCTCGTGCGGGCGGACGAGCCCCGGGCCGTAGCCGGTCACGCGGCTACGGAGCAGGATCCCGTTACGGGTGCGTCGGGCGCCGTCGGGTCCCTCGTAGTCCTGAGTCAGCGCCCAGATCGTGGGCTCACGCTCTTCGGCGAGGATCCCCTGGAGCTTCCAGCCCGCGATCGTCTTGGCCGCGAGCTCGTAGGCATCCTCGCCCGCCGGAGCCTCGGGAAGGTCGACTTCGACGACGTTGAACGGCGAGCGCGAAAGCAGCGCAGCCCGCTGCCCGGCGTCGATCACGTCATATGGCGGGGCGACGACGTCCTCCATCGAGGGCACCGCCGAGAGCTCGTAGCGGACGGCCTGGATAGGAGAGACCTCAGCCACGGCGGCGCAGGCTACCGACGCTGGGCGGCATCGCCCGCCTGAACCCGTGCCTCCTTCGGAGACACGGGGCGTCGCCGAACGCGCCTACCATCACTCCGTCGGGGCGTGGCGCAGCCTGGTAGCGCGCGGCCTTTGGGTGGCCGAGGTCCCCGGTTCGAATCCGGGCGCCCCGATCTCTGACCGCAGGTTCGAGTGAACGACGGGCCTTGCGGAAGCGCTTGATGCGACCCGCAGCGAAGATGTGGCGCAGCTGCAAGTGTTCGGGTTATTGGATTCGTGATCCGTACCGCCTCTCGCTCCGGCCTCGCTGCCGGCGCCGCCCTCCTCTGCATACGTGGCGGGCTGACGCTCGACCTCGGGATCGGTCGTCGCGTGCGGCCGCTCGGGCCGATCGCTCGCGATATCGCAGCGTCCCCCGAGACGGTCTTCGACGTGATCGCCGGCCCCTACCTCGGCAAGACGCCGCGGGCGATGGCCGACAAGCTCCGCGTGCTCGAGCGAGGCAGCGACATGGTGCTGGCCGAGCACTTCACCGACCTCGGCCACGGGCTGATCGCGACCACCCTCGAGACGGTTCGATTCGAGCGCCCGAACCGGGTTTCGTTCCACCTCGTGCGCGGGCCCGTCCCGCACGTGGTCGAGACCTACGAGCTGACGCCAGACGGCGAGGGCACCTCTTTCGTCTACAGCGGCGAGCTCGGCGTCGATTTGTGGGCGCTCGGCTCTTGGTACGGCGATCTGGTGGCGAAGTCCTGGAATGCGACCGTCGCCGCAGCAATCGAGGAGATCGCGCCGGAGGCCGAGCGCTTGGCGGGACGCACACGGGCGGGATCGTCGGCGGACGCTTAGGGGACCATGGCCCCGCTCAGGGCTGAGGCTTCGCTGACGACGACTCCGCTCAGGTCGTCTTTGAGCACTCGACCTAGAGTGATGTCCAAGCAACGAAGGGACAAAGATGAACATCAAGCGTTTTTCGGATCGCGCCAAGAAGGTGGTCGACCAGCGCGGTGGCACGGAGAGCCTCAAGCGGGACGGCGACGAGCTTCGAAGCATCGCCAAGGGCAAGGGCTCGCTTGGCGACAAGGTGAAGGCCGCCGGCAAGGCGCTGAAGGAGCCCGGAGGACCCGGCAGTGCCGAGAAGGCGACGCCGCCGGTTGCCGACCAGCAGGCTTCCGCCGTCGCCGCGGCTGAGCGCGAGCAACAGCGCGAAGGTCGCGGGACCGGCTCCTAGCAGGGCGGCGCCGGCGTCTAGGAGCCGGCCAGCCCCTGGGCTTCGGCAGGCATCTGCTCGAGGGAGCCCCGGGGCGAGCGGCCGACGCTGGGGTGCGTGATCTCGAACCAGGCGCCGGCGGGGCGGCGTCGGTCGCGCCCCCACGACGAGGCCAGTCCGACGAGCGCCGATTCGGCCAGCCGGCTCCAGAAAAGGTCGTCGAGCAGCCCGTCCTCGTCCCAGATCTCGACTCGCAGGCTGATCGGACGCTCATGGATCTCCATCCGCAGCACGCCGTGAGCCAGTGGCTCCTCGGAGACCCGCCCGACGAGCTCGCCGACAAGCAGCGCGACTCGACGTCTGACCGGGGCGTCGATGCTCTCCAGCAGCCCCTCGACCTCCGCGAGGATCTCGCGCAGGCGTCGAGGATCGGAATCGATCTCGTAGCGAGCGGTCGTGGGTATCCGACGCTCGGCTCCTCCGTGCCCCGAGTCAGCCATCTGTGCCCTCTGTCGTCAGATCGCCCCTACTTCGATAGCCCGGCCGATCGGTCGGCCACCCGGCGAGACGCCTCTTGCAGCGTTCCGTCCCAGCCCCGGCCGGGAACGCCGTCCATCCGCCACAATCCTCCCCGGCCCCCGTAGCTCAGCTGGATAGAGCGGCGGACTTCTAATCCGCAGGTCCCAGGTTCGAATCCTGGCGGGGGCGCTTCCCATCGGATCGCCGTTGGTCCAAGGGTTTCTGCAGTCCGTTCCGGTGCCGTCGCGGTGCTCGCCGGCGGCTCCAGCGCGACCGTGGCCCGCCGAGGCGTATAAGCTGTGCTTTCGTCCTGGGACGTCCGGACCGGGGTTGTTAATCCATTCGAAGGAGGCCCTTGGTCTTGGTTTCGCCCCTTGGCAGTGACGGCTCGCGAACTTCGGTCGCCCAACCGCGCTACGAGATTTCGTTTCCCGACTCGTCCGAGATCGACGAGTTCGATCAGGACGAGGAGTGGTGCGATGTCCGCATCGATGGCGACACGCGTCGCTTCCGCTTTCACGACTACGACGAGATCTACAAGGTTCCCGGGCTCTACGAGCAGCTCTTCTACGACACGCTGCACTGCGATTCTCCGCGAGTCGTCAGCGCCCTGCTGGTCGAGGCGGTCGAGGAGGCCGACGAGAGCGTCGAGGAGCTGACGGTGCTCGACCTCGGTGGGGGCAACGGCATGGTCGGTGAGGAGCTCGAGCGCCTCGGCGCAGCCTCGATCGTCGGCGTCGACGTGATCGAGGAGGCCGCGATGGCTACCGAGCGAGACCGTCCGGGCGTCTACGACGACTACGTCGTCGCCGACATGACGGCGATGCCCGACGAGGCGCGCGAGTCGCTCACCGAGCGCGACTTCAATTGCCTGACGACGGTCGCGGCGCTGGGCTTCGGCGACATACCGCCCGAGGCCTTCATCGAGGCCTACAAGATGATCGACGACGACGGCTGGGTCGCCTTCAACATCAACGAGGACTTCGTCGGCGACTCCGACTCGAGCGGTTTCTCGCGCCTGATCGACCGAGCCCTCGAGGACGGCACCCTCGATCTGCAGGGAAAGCGCCGCTACCGCCACCGTCTGTCGCTGGCCGGCGAGCCGATCCACTACTTCGCCCTCGTGGCGCGAAAGCGCGGCGAGCTGAAGCACACCGGGGACTGACCGGTCGGGGCGAAGCCGCTGCGTCGGCGGCGCAGTCACGGGACGCATCGCCTCAGCGCACTGAGCACTCCCCGTCCGCCGCTTTCACGGGAGTGCAACATCGTCAGTCGGCGCTCTTAGCCTGAGCGAGTGCCAGTTGAGAAGACGAGTCAGGGTCCGAGCTCGGACGATGGCGGATTCCGCCGCCGCGAGCTGATCGCAACCGGAGCGGCTACGGCCGGGATGCTGGCGTTCGGCCCGAGCTTCTGGGAGTCGCTCGCCCGTCCGGCGAAGCGCGGGCGCAGTCCCTACGGTCGGCTGGGCGCGCCAGACGCCAATGACCTCCGCCTGCCCGACGGCTTCTCCTCGCGGATCGTCGCCAGGGGAGGTCAGCCTGTCGAGGGCACGAGCTATGACTGGCACATCTTCTCCGATGGCGCCTCGACCTTCCCGCGCAAGGACGGCGGCTGGGTCCTCGTCTCCAACTCCGAGACGCCGACACCTGTCGACCTGCCCGGCGAGATCCCCATCGGAGCTCCCGGCGAGGGCGGCGCCAGCGCGATCCGCTTCGCGCCGAGCGGCGAGATCGCCGACGCCTACCGGATCCTCTCCGGCACCTCCTCGAACTGCGCCGGCGGGGCGACCCCGTGGCGCACCTGGCTCTCCTGCGAGGAGATCGACCGCGGGCAGGTCTGGGAGTGCGATCCTGACGGCGAGAAGGAGGCCAAGCCGCGCCCGGCGCTGGGGCTGTTCAAGCACGAGGCCGTCTGCGTCGATCGCAAGACCGGCTTCCTCTACCTGAGCGAGGACGAGGGCGATGGCTGCCTCTATCGCTTCCGGCCCCGCGAGCGAGGCGATTTGCGTCGCGGCAAGCTCGAGGTGGCAACGGTCGCAGTCCGCGGCGAGGTGAGCTGGAACGCGGTTCCCGACCCGGCGGCCGAGCAGACCCCGACCCGCGAGCAGGTGCCCGACGCGACCCGCTTCGAGCGCGGCGAAGGGATCTGGTTCGACGAGGGGATCGTCTACCTGGCCACGACCGGCGACAGCACGATTCGCGGTTACGACACCCGCCTGCGCCGGATGCGGCGGATCTACGACCCGAAGCTGATCGAGAATCCGCCGCTGACCGACGTCGACAATGTCACCGTCTCACGCCGCTCAGGTGATCTCTTCGTCTGCGAGGACAACGGCGGCGAAGATCCGTTTGACCTCGCGATCATCACGCCCGGCGGGCCGCGACGGCAGATTCGCCGCGTCGCGCGCTTCGCGAAGCTGACCGGCCCACGCCACGGCGAGCCCGACAGCGAGGCCGTCTCCGAGGTGACCGGCGTCTGCTTCAACCCCCAGGAGACCCGGATCTACTTCTCCTCGCAGCGCGCATTCGGGGTCGGGGAGATCTACGAGGTGCGCGGGCCGTTCCGTGGCCGCCGCTCCTAGCCGGGCGGTGCCGCCTGCCTCGGGCAGGAGCTGACGCGGCGGGGGCGTAACCCGCCGGTGTGGGTAAGGCCCCCTCGCACTCGATCTCCTCGCGGATCGCCCTTGTCGCACTGGGGCTGCTGACCCTCGCTACGGTCGCCGGGCTCGTAGCGCTATGGCCCAGCGGCGATCCCGATGTCCAGATCGCGACCGAGATCGCCGAGGCTGAGGAGGCGGAGGTCGTGGCGACGACGGCGTCGCCCTGCCAGAACCCCGCTGAACAGGGTTGCGAGCAGCTGACGATCGAGCTTCGAAGTGGCGTAGACGAGGGTCAGCAGGGGGTCATCGTTCTAGGGCAGGTCGGGGCGCCGGAGCTCGGCGTGGGGGATCGGATTCGCGTGACCAGGAACGAGGGCCTCAGCCTGCCCGGGGATGGCTCGGCGGAGCCGTCGCCGTCTTACAGCCTGACCGAGGTCGAGCGAAGTGCTCCGATGCTCTGGCTGGCTGCGATCTTCGCGGCCCTGGTGATCGTCCTGGGCCGCTGGCGTGGAGCGCGTTCGCTGGTCGGTCTCGCGATCAGCCTCGCCCTCGTGACCTTCTTCATCATTCCGGCGATCCTCGACGAGCGCTCGCCACTGCTCGTCGCCCTGGTG
>JACDBR010000105.1 GCA_013694825.1 Solirubrobacterales bacterium | reverse complement strand
GCTCCGGGCGGACCGCGGCCCGGAGCGCGACCGCCTCGGAGCGATCGCCCGAGAGCGCCGCCGCAGCGGCGTCGGCGGCGCGCTCGAGGTCGGGCTCGGCGAGGCCGTCGACGTGGGCGAAGTACGTGGTTTCACCGGATACGACCCGCACCCCGGCGCCCGAGTCGCGCCCGCGCTGGACCCGCTCGACCCTCGACTCGTCGATCGCCAGGCCCAGAGACCCGCGCTGCTCGCAGAAGAGCTCGGCGAGATCGCCTCCGTTGCGCAGCGCCCGGGCGACGATCCGCTCGGCGAGCTCGGGATCGATCAGCGGCTCAGGGCGCTCGAGGGCGATACGCACACGCTACCCGGCACCCGAATCGGCCTGTAGGCACGAGGTCCCGGCCCGGTCCGGCGCCCCTCAGCCGTGGATCTTCAGCAGCTCGTCGTAGGCGGGGATCGTGAGGAAGGTGAGCAGCTTCTCGTCGAGCGCCACCTGCTCGAAGAGCCGGCGCGAGAGGTCGGGCCGGCCCTCGGCCTGGAACCACTCGTCGTCGCCGATCTCCTCGCGGATCTTCTCGAGCTGCTCGGCCTCGACCTCGCGGACGAGCTCGGGCGTGACCTTCTCGCCGGTGTCGAGCTCGATGCCGTGGCGGGTCCACTGCCAGACCTGCGAGCGGGCGATCTCGGCGGTCGCGGCGTCCTCCATCATCCCGTAGATCCCCGCGGCGCCGTTGCCGCGCAGCCACGAGGAGATGTACTGGATGCCGACGTTGACGTCGTTGTCGAGCCCCGCCCGCGTGTAGGAGTCGCCGGCCGAGTCGGCGTCGAGCAGCTCGGCGGCGCTGACCTCGACGTCGTCTCGCTGCCTGTCGACCTGGTTGGGCCGGTCACCCAGCACCTTGTCGAACTCCTCCATCGCGACCTCGACCGAGTCGGGGTGGGCCACCCAGGTGCCGTCGTAGCCGGCCTCGGCCTCGCGCTGCTTATCGGCCTTTACCGCCTCGAAGGCCTTCTCGTTTGCCTCCTCGTCGCTGCGCGAGGGAATCACGGCCGCCATCCCGCCCATCGCGTGGGCCCCGCGGCGGTGGCAGGTCTTGACCAGGAGCTCGGTGTAGGCGCGCATGAAGGGCACCGTCATCGTCACGTCGGTGCGGTCGGGCAGCACGCAGTCGGGCCGGTCGCCGAAGCACTTGATCATCGAGAAGATGTAGTCCCAGCGCCCGGCGTTGAGGCCGGCCGAGTGCTCGTGCAGCTCGTAGAGGATCTCGTCCATCTCAAAGGCCGCGGGGATCGTCTCGATCAGGACCGTCGCCTTGAAGGTGCCGCGGTCGAGACCGAGGCTCTCCTCGGCGTGCTTGAAGACGTCGGCCCAGAGGCGCGCCTCGAGGTGCGACTCGAGCTTCGGAAGGTAGAAGTACGGCCCGGCGCCGCGGTCGAGCAACTCGCGCGAGTTGTGGAAGGCGTAGAGGCCGAAGTCGACCAGCCCACCGGCGATCGGAGCACCGTCGACGGTCAGGTGGCGCTCGACGAGGTGCCAGCCGCGCGGCCGGACCAGCAGCGTCGCGAGCTCGTCCCCCAGCGCGTAGTCCTTGCCGTCCTCGCTCGTGAACTCGAGCCGTTCTCGGACAGCGTCGGCGAGGTTGACCTGGCCGCCGACGACGTTCTCCCAGGTCGGCGAGTTGGAGTCCTCGAAGTCGGCCATGAAGCCGCTGGCGCCGGAGTTGAGAGCGTTGATCACCATCTTGGCGCTGGTCGGCCCGGTGATCTCGACCTTGCGCTCGGCGAGCGCGTCGGGCTCGGGGGCGATCGTCCAGTCGCCGTCGCGGATCTCCCTCGTCTCGGCGAGGAAGTCGAGCGTGCCGCCGTCGGCCAGCTCGCGGCTGCGCTCGAGCCGGCGCGCGAGCAGCGCCCGGCGCTCGTCCTCGAAGCGGCCGTGGAGCTCGCCGATGAAGGCGAGCGCCTCGTCGGTCAGGATCTCGGCGGCCCGCCCCTCGACGGAGCCCTCGACAGCGACGCTCCGGGTCTCGGTCATCTCGCTGTCTCCCTGGCTTTCTGAATCGATTCGTAGACGAGCTCGATCGGGTGAACGATCGGCGTCGGGCGGCCGAGCTCGCCCAGGTATGCGGCGATCTGGATCGAGCAGCCCGGGTTGGCGGCGGCGATCGACTCGGCGCCGGTCGCCGCCAGCGCCTCCGCCTTGCGCCTGCCGAGCTCCGCGGCGGGCTCCGGCTTGACGAGGTTGTAGATCCCGGCCGAGCCGCAGCAGATCTCCCAGCCCTCGGGCTCGGCGATCTCGACCCCGGGGATCTGGCGTAGCATCTCGCGCGGCTCGGAGCGAATCCCCTGGGCGTGGGCGAGGTGGCAGGCGTCGTGATAGGCGACCTTGCGCTCGATCCGCCCGCGCGGCGCACGCGGCTCCTCGCCGGCCAGCAGCTCGGATACGTCCTTGACCTTGGCGGCGAACGTCTCGGCGCGCCCCGACCACTCGGGGTCGTCGCGCAGCAGATGCGGGTACTCCTTCATCCCCGAGCCGCAGCCGGCGGCGTTGACGATCACGGCGTCGTAGTCGGCGAAGGCCTCGATCGTCTCGCGGGCCAGCGCCCTCGCCCCCTCGTCGGCGCCGGTGTGCTGCATCAGCGAGCCGCAGCAGCGCGGCGCGCGAGGCGCGTCGACGTCCCAGCCCTCGGCCGAGAGGACCTCGATCGTCGCCTGGTTGACGTCGGCGAAGAAGACCCGCTGGACGCAGCCCTGGAGGATCGCCACCCGCCCGCGCGAGCTGCCCTCGGCGGCAGTGTGCTCGGGGATCCGGCGGGCGATGTCACGCAGCTTCACCGGAGGCGCCATCCGCAGCATGCCCTGGAGCTTGGGGAAGCGGCCGAGCAGGCGCTCGAGGCGAAGCGGCTTGGTCGCCAGCATTCCGGGGATCAGCGCCCGCAGGCGGCCGGGATGGGTGAAGAGGCCGAAGATGATCCGCCGGTGGGCCGCTTCGAGCCGCGGGCGCTGGAAGTTTCGCTCCACCTGAGCGCGGGTGTCGGTGATCAGCTTGTCGTAGGCGACGCCGGACGGGCAGGCGGTGACGCAGGCCATGCAGCCGAGGCAGTTGTCGAGGTGGCCGACCATCGAGGCCGAGACGTCGGAGCCCGGCTCGAGGCCCTCTCGCATCAGCACGATCCGCCCTCGCGGCGAGTCCATCTCCTCGTGCCAGAGCGAGTAGGTGGGGCAGGTCGGCAGGCAAAAACCGCAGTGCACGCAGTCCTCGATCAGGTCGAGCTCGGGCGGGCGGATCTCATCCCAGGCGCGCGTCTCAGCCGCCATCGCGCGCCCTCCGGCCGATCGATGTTTCGGTGCTCAAGGTCAGATCCCTCCCACGTAGATGCCGGGGTTGAGTACCCGCTTGGGGTCGAAGCGCTCCTTGACCCGGCGCATCAGCTCCAGCTCGGGTCCTTCGGCGACGTCCCAGGGGTCGAGCTCGGCGCGCAGCTCCGCCGGCGCGTCGGTGAGCTGAAGGCGCGCCGGGCGAAGCGCCTCGCGGAGCGCCGTCAGCTCCTCGGCGGTCGCGCTCGGCAGCCGGATCCAGCT
>JACDBR010000094.1 GCA_013694825.1 Solirubrobacterales bacterium | reverse complement strand
CGGCGGTCGCCGGCGGGGCTACGGACGGCGCGGGCCGCCTGCTGGCGACCTTCAACGTTCGCTACGTGGTGCTGGAGCGCGCGCCGGGCGTGGGCCGGTGGCTGGAGCAGAGGGATCTCGGCGTCGCCCGCATCGAGCGTGATTACCTGCTGCTGGAGAATCAGTCGGCGTTTCCTCGCGGAGCCGTGTACGACCGGCTTCCGGGCGCGGCGCTCGACCCGGGAACCGCGTCCGCCTCTGAGCCCGCGACGTCCGCCGCTGAGTTGGCGTCTTTCCCGGCGAGGTCCACGGCGCTGGTGACCGTGAGCCGGCAAGCCGCCTCGGCCTACGCGGCGGGATACGCGCGGGGGCCGGGCGCCGTCTTCTTGGGAGAGGCACGCCATCCCGGGTGGCGGGCGCGGGTGGGGTCAGCGGAGCTCGACCGGATCCAGGAGTCGTGGGGCAATGCCTTCACGGTGCCCGCGAGCGCAAAGGGAGCCGTGACGATCATCTACGAGAGACCGCTGGGCGACCTCGCGTGGCTCTTCGCCGCTCTCATTGCGTGGCTCGCCGTCTTGGGAGCTGCGATGTCCCGGAGGCGATCGGGCCTGGTGACGCGCCGAACGGTGAGAGCTTCGGCGTGACCGAACGCGCGCGCGAGATGCTTCTGGCTGCGGCCATCGTCACGCTGGCGGCCACCGGGCTGTTACTCGAGGCCACGGTCGCAGAGCAACGCGTCCCTCTCGACACGGAGAGCGCGGCTGCCTTTGTTGACGGAGCAACCTATTGCCCGCCCCTGTCCGGGGTGGACGGCGTGACGGAGGAGATCGCCGTCGCTTCCCTCACCGGGGGCCCGGCATTGGTCTCCTTAAACGAGGGCGAGGTGGGCCGGCGGCTCGATTCGGGCCTGCTTTCTCTCGACGCGGAGGTCGCGAAGCAAGCCGAGGTAGTGCTCGCGCACGGACAGCCCGTGGCGGCGTCCGCGAGCATCACGTCGACGAAACGAGCCCGCGGCCGCGCGGCTGCGGGCTGCTCCGAGAGCGCGGCCGGGCGTTGGTTCTTTCCCTCGGGTACCAGCGCCATCGGCTACGACGAGCGGCTCTTGATCTTCAATCCGTTCCCCGACGAAGCCGTGGTGAGCATCTCGTTCGTGACGCCGACCGGCGAGCGCGTCAAATCGGCTCTGTCCGACGTCGCCGTGCCCGCGGGCCAGGCCAGAGAAGTGCGAGTCAACAGCTTCATCACCCCGCACGCGCGCCTGGGGGCGGTCGTTTCCGCCGTGAGGGGCCGGGTGGTGGCGTGGAAAACGGTCCTCGCAGCTCCGAAGCGCGGCATCGAGGGCGTTGACGCCACACTCGGCGCAACCGCGGCCCGCGACACCTGGTACTTCCCCGAGGGAGCCGTGGGCAAGGACGTGGTCGAGGAGCTGGTGGTGCTGAATCCGAGCCAGCGGACCGCCACCGTCACCATCTCGCTGGCGGCGGGGAGCGAGGCGGCCCGGCCCCCGGGCCTCGTGAACCTGTCCGTGCCCCCCCTTTCTCTTCGGGTCGTATCTCTGCCTCGATCCGCGCCGCGCGCGGCGACGGGCGAGACGGTGGGCGTGAGCGCCATCGTGGCCTCCAGCAACGGGGTCGGTGTGGTTGCGGAACGGCGGATCTCCTACGGGGCCCGGTCGCGTGAGGGCGTCACCTCGGAGCTGGGCGCGACCACCGCGTCCGGCTCCTGGCTGCTCCTCCCGGCCGGGAGAGCGGAGCGAGCCGATGCGCTAACGATCCTGAATCCCAGCGGGGAGAACGCGCGCGTCGCTATCACATTCCGGCGTCCCAACGGCTCGCCCCTCGCGCCGGAGGAGCTCCAGGCCGTCTCGATAGGGGCAGGGTTTCGCGTCAAGATACCGGTGCTCCGGTGGACCATGGGCCTGCCGGTGGCGATTGCCGTCGACGCCAGCGCGCTCGTGGTGGCCGAGCGCTCCTCTTACTCGAAGGACCCGGCCGATGCTTCCGACCTCATGGGAGTTCCCGTCCCGAGTGGGGTGCGGCCTTAGCCGGTGGCGCGGCCGACCACTCGCTCGGAGTAGTCGTTCACCCCGTCCAGGAAGAAATCGAAGAGAGCCGCTTGGCGGTCGTTGATGGGCGCCATGACCTCGGGATGCCACTGGACGCCGACGACCCATGAGTGGTCGCTCGATACGACGGCTTCCAGCACGCCGTCCTCAGCCCACCCGATCTCTTGCAGCGGAGCCGCCACTCGGTCGAGCGACTGATGATGGTGGGAGTTGACCGCCGAGCGGGGGCCACCGAGCACATCGGTGAGCATGCTTTTCTCGGTGAGCCGCAAATCGTGGGCGGGCTCGGCGCGCGGCCTGTCGCGATCGTGTGGGAGGCGCCCGGGAACGTCCCTCAAGTGTTGCTCGAGAGTCCCGCCCAAGCCCACATTTAGAAGCTGCATCCCTCGACAGATGGCCAGCACCGGCATGTCGCGCTCGAGCGCTTCACGCAGGAGGTTGAGCTCGAAGCGATCACGCAGAGCACTGATGTTGTGAGTGCGCGGATGAGGCTCTTGCCCATAGATACCCGGCTCGATATCGCCGCCGCCGGGCAGGACGAGCCCCTGGGCGTTTTCGAGGATCGAGACGTCGTCCGGGTCGAGCCCGGTGACCACCTCGGCATCCGGCGGCACGGCGTCCTCCGGGTCGAGCTCGAAAGGAGCGGCCGTCACCACCCGGCCCCCGCTGTGTCGCAGGGCCAGCACGTAGTTGGCAGGAAAGCGCCCGAGCTCCTCACGCTCTCGTTTGAGACCGGAAACGACCACGCGCGCCCGGCCCGTCGGCCTCCGCCCGCTCCGGGGCGTGGTATTCACATCGATCAGTTGTCCGTCTGTCGTCATCACCGTTAATCCTCTGGAGAATCCCCGTGACCGATGGTACGCGTTTCGAAACCAAAGCGATTCACGCCGGGCAGGAGCCAGAGCCGGCAACCGGGTCCATCGTCGTCCCTATCTATCAGACATCGACCTACCTGCAACAAGCTGTAGGCCGGCATCAGGGTTTCGAATACTCCCGCACCGATAATCCCACCCGCAGCGCGCTTGAAGCATGCCTCGCGGCGCTCGAAGGTGCGGCCCACGCTATCTCCTTTGGCTCGGGCATGGCCGCAATAGCAACGCTCGCGATGACGCTTCGGAGCGACGATCTCGTCGTCATCCCCGATGACGGTTACGGCGGGACCTTCCGATTGTTCGACAAGGTCATGCCCGGCCTCGGCCTGCGCTACGCGCTCTGTGACATGGCGGACGAGACGGCGTTGGCTTCGGCCCTCGATGACGGCGCCGCGCTGGTGCTGGGCGAGTCGCCCACGAATCCGCTCCTCAAGGTGCTCGACTTGGAGATGATCGCTCGCCGCGCCCACGACGCGGGCGCGATCTTCGTCGTCGACA
>JACDBR010000050.1 GCA_013694825.1 Solirubrobacterales bacterium | reverse complement strand
TCCTCGAACCGGCCGGTCAGCACTCGTGCCACTCCGGCCGGCGCCGGCTCAGGGTGCGCCCGCCACGCGCGCTGGGCCTCGCTACCGGCGCGGAGCGCCTCAAGATCCCAGACGACTCGGAGCTCTCCCGCCTCGACGGCGAGCTCGCGCTCTGCGTGGGCCTCAGTCATCGCTCGAGCGTGGCGGCAGCGTCTGCTCGGAGTCGAGCTCGCGCGCACTGCCCTCGTAGTCGTAGCTCGGTCGGCGTCGCTGAGAAGGTGGCCAAGCTCCCGAGTCGCCGGGCCGCTGGCCGGTGCCGCTCGGCCGCTGGCTGGCCGGCCGGGAGCGGCTCTGCTCGCCGGATCCGGTCGGGGTCGCGGTGCGAACGCCGCCGACCCGGAACACGATGCTGCCCCGGCCTGCGAGCCGCGTCAGGCCAGACTTGATCGCTGCCCGGCTCGGCGGCAGGAGGAGCAGCAGGCCGAGGACGTCGGTGATGAAGCCGGGTGCCAGCAGCAGCGAGCCGCCGAGCACGATCATGGCCCCGTCGAAGGCCTCGCGGGCCGGGACCTTGCCGGCCGCCATCGCCTCGTTGAAGCGCCCCCAGGCCGCGCGTCCTTGAGAGCGGGCGAGGGCCGCCCCTAGGAAGCCGTCGAGCAGCAGGATCGCCAGCGTCGGGAGGATGCCGATCGCCTGCCCCACCTGGATGATCACGTAGAGCTCAGCGATCGGAAGCGCGATGAACAGGGCGAACAGGAGCAGCGGCATTACCTCAAGCCTAGATGCCGGGCCTACCGACCCCAGGCGCGCACGGCCGCAAGAAGCGACTAGCCCCTCGCTGGAGAGGCTCGTCACCCGTCTCCCACCAATCTCAGCCCAAGAGCGTCAGCCGCGGCAGGTCTTGGCGAGATCGACGTTCGCGACCTCGCCGCGGTCGACCAGGATCCTGTCGACCGACCTGCCCGAGGCCTTCGTGCAGGTCAGCTTCCAGCGCTCGGTGCGAGCCGGCTCGAACTTGGGCGACTTCTTGTAGTCGATCGTGCCCTTGTAGGGATCGGCCGCTGCGAAGTTGACCATCCTGACTACGTACTTCTGCTTCTCCTCCAGCAGAGGTGCCGCGAACTCGACCTGCTCGAAGGTGGTGATGCCCTGCGCGGAGCTGCCGACCACCTCCTTCTCGCCGACCGAGCTGCCATCGCCGTCCTTGTCGGTGAACACGAACATGTCCCAGTCGCTCGCCGGGTCGGCCCACTCGGTCCGAATCGAGGCCAGGTAGTTGTCGACTCCCCTGCCGCCGGGGACCCTGAAGCCGTGGTCGTTGAAGCACGTCTCCTGGTCGGTCTCGGCGTCGGCGCACGGAACGGTCGTCGCGGCAGTGCCTGAGAACTGCTGCGTCTCGCTCGCGTCGCCCTTCGCCCTACGGCCGGTCGTCTGCGCGACCAGCGGTCGCGTCGAGGGGTTGACGTCCCAGGTGAACCGCCCCGACTGCGGAACCCGCATCACGGTGCGCAGGCGATCGGTGAAGAACCGGCGCTTACCGGTATCGCCGTTGGCCTTGAGGACCGGCGAGGTGGCCGTCTTGAACTTCTTCGAGAGCTTCAGCTCGGCGCCTCGCGGCGCCTTGCCCTTGATCACGGAGTGCAGATTGGTGTTGGCGGCTGCCTTCATCATCTTGAAGTAGGCCGCGCGGTTGCCGCCACCCGCGCCCGACTCCGGCGCCGAGCCGTCGTACTGCGCGACCGTCTCCTCGAAGGGCGGATGGAAGAAGCCGTCGCACCCTTGCTGTGGGTCGTTCCCGGCGCAGCCGATCTCGAACGTGAACCCGAGCCCGCCGGTCGCGTAGTAGCTCCAGTCCTCGGTCGTTCCGGTGGTGTCGTAGAGCTTGTATGAGGGCTGGTTGATGTAGCCGTTCTCGGCCGCCAAGCGCGCTCCCAACGCCTTGTAGACCTTCTCGTCGACCGGCTTGCCCTGGGATTGAATCCCCGGCGGGCGTAGGACCAAGTCGGAGTAGGTGTGGTTGGTGATCAACGTGACCACCTGGTTTCGCGAGACGAGCGTCTGGATGTTGCGCGTCTCGGGCTCCGAGAAGGGGCCGGGGCCGCGGTAGTCGGCTGCCAGGTCGCCGGGTGGATTGCCGCCCGGGGGAGTCGCTCCCGGGCCGCCCCAGAAGCTGCCGTAGTTTCGGTTCGGGTCGACGCCGAAGTGGGAGAGCCCGGTCGCCGGCGTCTGCATGCAGTCGCCCTCGCCCTCGCGCGGCTTCGTCCCGGGATCCTCGTTCGCCTTGGTCAAGCGGCAGTTCTTGCGCTGGTACTCGTACGGGATCACCAGGTTGGCGAGCTCGTTTGCCCCGCCGCGCCCGTCGCCGGCTCCGGCGAGCTCACCGGCCTCACGCGAGGTGTTGAAGCCGTCCGGGTTGACGATCGGCACGACGAGCGTGCGGACCTGGCGCATCAGCTTTCGGGTCCGCTTGTCGCCTTGCTTGTAGCCCTTGACGAGCTGGATTGCCCACTCCATCGCGTGCTCGGAGGAGGGCCACTCGCGGGCGTGATGAACGCCCATCTGGAGGAAGGCCGGGCGGCCGTTGTTCTTGCGGACCTTGGTCGCGATCTCGAGGCCCATCACCGGCCGGCCCTCGTAGGTCTTGTGCTTGAGCTTGAACAGACGGACGATCTTCGGGTTGTTCTCGGCGAGCCGCTTCATCGTCTGCGAGTACTCGAACAGCCGCCGATAGGTATCGCGACCGCTCGGCAGCCCGGTGTTGGCGGTGCCGCGGGCGAACGCACGATCGGCCTGCGCATTCTCGAGCGTCTGCTGGGCGAGGTCGGGAACCACCGTCTCGTAGCTGAGGCCCGCGGACTCGAGCCGCTCGAAGTCGGCGAATCCGTAGGTGACCACATCGGCGTAGTCAGCCCCGCCGTGCTCGGTGTTGTCGAGGCCGAGGGAGAGCAGCCTCTCGAGCGCGTCGTCGGTCGGCGTTTCGACGCGGACCACGGAGGCCTGGACCGGCTCCTGGTTTTCGATCGTCGCGAACTCGACGTTGAGCTCGGCGCTCTGGCCGCTGCCGCTGAGGCGGCAGGCCTGGACGACGAGCTGCTGGCCGGACTGCGTGAAGCCCTCGGCGAGCTCCGAGGCGCCTGGGTAGGCCGAGCCGGCGACTACGTCGCCACTCTGGGCGTCAAGGATCGCCAGGTCCCAATCGCCGCCCGAGCCCTCGAGCGAGGCGCTGACCATGCCGATCGACGGTGCCGTGACCTCGCGCGTCACCACCGAGTCGCCGGAGGGTCGGGGCCGGCGACGCAGCTGACTCCGCCCGTCGAGGCGGCGCTAACTGAGTCAGAGTTGAGCGTCTCGGCGCTCGCTGCGGCCGGGGCGGTGGCGAGGAGCGCCACCGCAAGAGCGGCCGATCGGAGGATGGGGCGACGCGTGATGCGGGCTCGTGATCTCAAGATCGAAACAAGGTAGGAGATCTGCTCGGAGAATGCGTAGGTTCCCGCAGGCCAGCCGCGTAGTTTCCCGCAGTGGGGTTCGCCGGCGGGTCACCCGCGTCCTGTCGCTCCGCCCGCTCGCTCTCGCGCTGCAGCCCACTAGCATCTAGCTCATGACTGAGAACGCAGCCGCCGCGACCAGCGAGGAATCGGTCTACGAAGCGCTCGAAGAGGTCATCGACCCCGAGCTCGGCCTCGACTTCGTCTCCCTCGGCCTCGTCTACGACGTCGACGTCGAGGGCCCGGAGGTCTACGTCACCTTCACGCTGACGACCCCCGCCTGCCCGATCGGGCCGCAGGTCTCCGAGCAAATGAAGGAGTTCGTCGGCGAGCTCGATGGAGTCGAGAAGGTGCATCCGAAGATGGTCTTCGACCCAGCCTGGTCACCCGAGATGATGACCGAGGACGCCAAGTTCGCGCTCGGGTTCTAGGCGGCGTATCAAACGAGACTGACTACGATCACGAGCGATGTGCGCTCAATGTGGGGCGACGGCCTCAATAGCCATAGGCGCAGCCGCGGGTTTTCGGTCGTGGCTAGTCGCGAGGGCAGGTACGTGGTTGACGCCCTCGCGTAAGCGCGTCATCACGATCGCCTTGATGACGATGGGCGTGCTCGGCTCCGGGCTCGGTATCGAAGGCACTTAGGTCCGAATCAACCCGGTTTCTAGATGCGGGCCTGAGAGGTATGAGGGGCGGCTGGCCATTGACCTCTGGCCGCAGCCCGGATAGCCTGCCCGCGGGCGGCGTCTCGCCCTGTCCCCACCAATCGGGTATCTCACCTGCAGGAGGAAGCATGACCAGACGGCATCTGTCGGCTGCGCTCGGGCTCGCGCTGATCGCATCGCTCGGCTTCATCGCGCCCGCTTCTACCCACCCCGCCCAGCATGGGCCGCAGGAGGGACACCTGATCGGGTCCGGCGAGTTCGGGATGATCGACTTCGTCTCGAAGCTCCGCATGCACGATGCCACCCGCGGCTCGATCGCCGACGTGGGGGCGCTCGGGAACTACGCGTACCTCGCCAAGTTCGACGACGACGCGGCCTGCGACGACCCCGAGAACGTCGCTGACGGCGGCGTCTACGTCACCGACATCCGAGACCCGAGGCACCCGCAGGAAGTGGGGTTCATCCGGGCCCATCAGGACACATACGTCGGCGAAGGAGTCCAGGCGATCCGCCTCAGCACGCCGAAGTTCACCGGCGACATCCTCGTGTTCAACAACGAGGGATGCGGCAAGAACTTCAAGGGCGGGACGTCGATCTACGACGTCACGAACCCCCGGAGGCCGCGGAAGCTCGCCTCCAACCAGGGCGACTACACCACCGACGACGTGATGAACACGCCCCACGACGCGAACCAGACCCACAGCGCCTTCGCGTGGGACGCCGGCAACCAGGCCTATCTCGTCATGACCGACGACGACGAGGCCGAGGACGTCGACATCATGAACATCACCGATCCGCGGCACCCGCGGCTGATCGGCGAGTTTGATCTGAACGTCAACAGCATCGACCAGCCGAGCTTGGGCCTGACCGAAACCTTCCTGCACGACATGGTCGTCAAGCGGATCGACGGGGACTGGATCATGCTGCTGTCCTACTGGGACGGCGGGTACGTGAAGCTGAACGTCGACGACCCCGCGAACCCTGTATTCCTCGGCGACTCTGAGTTCACGAACCCCGATCCCGAGCTGCTCGAGCAGACCGGCATCACGCGCACCCCCGAGGGGAACGGCCACCAGGCCGAGTTCACGCAGGGCAACCGGTTCATCATCGCGACGGATGAGGACTTCTCGCCCTACCGAACGACGGACCTCAGCCGGGTGACGGGACCACCCGCGCCTACCCCAGAGACCTACGAGACTGCGCCCGTCGGCGGCGGCCCGCTCAGCGTCCTGCCGGACAGGCGGCTGAACGGCCCGGTTGTTTACGGCGGCTACGGCTGCCCCGGGGCATCGGCGGCCATCCCGCCTGCCGAGTCCGTGGTACCGC
>JACDBR010000044.1 GCA_013694825.1 Solirubrobacterales bacterium | reverse complement strand
CTGCGGCCCGGCGACGATCGGGGCACTCTGGCTCGCGCCGTCGTCGTTCATCGTTCGTAGGGGCGCACGGCCCCTCCGATCGTTTCGCTCCTGGTCACCGACGTCACCCCCGAGCTCCTGAAAGCTGATGGCCGATCGCTGATTTTCCGGTCTGCTTGATGTGGTCGGCCGTCCGCAGCGCCAGCGCCTGGATCGTCGTGGTCGGGTTGACCGCCGCGCTGGTCACGAAGGTGCTCCCGTCGACGATGAACAGGTTGGGCACGTCGTGGGCGCGGCCCCAGCGGTCGACCACCGAGCCCATCGGGAAGTCGCCCATCCGACAGGTCCCGAGCAGGTGCCAGCCGGACGGGCGAAGTGGGCTCATGGTCAGCACCTGGGTCGCCCCCGCGGCGAGCAGCGCCTCGCCGGCGCGGGCGACCCCGTGGTCGAGCATCCGCTTGCTGTTGTCGCTCAGGCGGTAGCGCACCAGCGGCGCCGGGATGCCGTCGCCGTCGGACAGCTCCGGATCGAGCGTCACCTCGTTGATCGTCTCCGGCAGGTCCTCGCCCATGACCCCGATGTTGATCAGGTGCGAGAAGCGCTCGGCGAAGACGCGGTGGTGGTCCCGGCCCCAGGGGACCCGCGTGGCGGTGAAGCCGCCCCCCGCCACGCTGACCGGGCCGGAGTGCCGCACGACCTGGAGCCCGTAGCCGCGCACGAAGTCGCGCGCCGGATCGGTCTCATAGAACTCGTGGCTGAACATCACCGTCCCGATCGGCCCCTTGTAGCTGTCCAGCAGGTCCGGGAACACGCCGCCGACCGCCGCGAAGGGGTGGAACATCAGGTTCTTGCCGACCAGCCCGCTGCGGTTGGCCAGGCCGTCCGGGAAGTGCCGCGAGCGCGAGTTGAGCAGCAGCCGCGGCGTGCCGACGCCGTTGCAGGCCAGGATCACCAGCGGCGCCGTCTGCTCGTGTAGCCCCCCGTCCGGACCGTAGTAGAGCGCGCCCCGCGCCAGCCCGTCCGCGCCGATTGTGATCTCGCGCACTCGGCAGCCGGTTCGCAGCTCGACGCCGAGCCGCACCGCGAGCGGCCAGTAGGTGACGTTGGCGCTCGACAGCGCCCCGATCGGGCAGCCCAGGTCGCACGGCCCGCAGAGGTTGCAGGGTCGGCGGCCTGGCGTCTCGCCGTACGGCTCCGAGATGGCCGCTCCGTCGGAGACCCACCAGTGCCAGCCGAGCTTATCGAACCCGCGCGCCATCGTCGCGCCGAGCGTGCCGATCGGCAGGGGCGCGGTCGGGCGGGCCGAGCGCGGCGGCTGGGACGGATCGCCGACCACGCCCGACACGCCGATCACGCGGTCGTTCCGGTCGTAGAACGGCTCGAGCTCCTCGTAGGTCAGCGGCCAGTCGTCGCCGACTCCGTCGAGCGAGCGGACCCGGAAGTCCGAGGGGTGGTAGCGCGGGAAGTGGCCGCTCCAGTGGATCGTGCTGCCGCCGACGGCGTTGAACATCAGCGGCGTGAACGTCGAGTCGACGTCGTTGACCGGGTAGTCGGCCGGAAGCTGGCGGACGTTCGGGTCCGGGTTGAAGTCGGTCAGCCGGCGCAGCTCCCAGTCGTCGCCGTTGGCCGGCAGCGTGGTCGGATCGACCCAGCCGCCCTGCTCCAGGCAGACGACTCGGAAGCCGGCTCCGGCCAGGCTCCAGGCGACCGCTGCGCCGGACGCCCCGGCCCCGACGATCAGGACGTCCGGCTGGCTCCAGTGCGGCGTCGAGCCGCTGTGCGCACCCCGATCTGCCACGGCACCCCCCAGGACGGTCGAAACGGCGCGGCGAGGCGTCAACCCGTCCTTCGGCGCCCATTGTGCCCCATCCCATGACGCGGGGCAACCAGCAGTTACGGCCCGACCACCTCGAAGGCCGGCACCGGGTTGTGGAACCCTTTGAGCGACAGGTCGCCCACGGCCTCGGTTCGGACCAGGCCCTCGACGGCGGCGCAGACCCGTTGGCTGACCAGGATCTGGCCGTCCTTCGCCTCGCCGCAGAGCCGGGCGGCCAGGTTGACGACGCTGCCGATCGCCGCGTAGTGCAGCCGGCCCTCGAAACCGATCCGGCCCAGCGTGGCGTAGCCCAGCGAGATCCCGACCCCGAAGCCGAGCGCGTGGCCGCGCTTGCGCCAATCCGCCGACAGCTCGGCCATCCGCGCCCGCATCTGGAGCGCCATCCGAACGGCGCGCGCCTCCGCGTCGGGGCAGGGCAGCGGGTCGTTGAACAGAACCATCAGCCCGTCGGCGGCGAAGTGCTCGACCGTGCCCTCGAAGCGCGAGATCAGCTCGCCCATCGTCGCGTGGTATTCGGCCAGGACGTCCATCACCTCCTCCGGCTCGGCCGTCTCCGCGAACGGCGTGAAGCCGCGCAGGTCGCAGAAGACGACCGCGATCTGGCGGCGATGGCTCTCGAGCAGCGACTCGTCGCCCGTCGCGACGATCGTCTCGGCGAGCTGGGACGGCAGGAACCGCTTCAGCCGCTCGATCCGTTCCAGCCGAGCCACCTGCTCCGCCACCCGCCGCTCGAGGGCCTGGTTCCATTCGGCCAGCTCGGCGGCCTGGGCCTGGATCGTCGCGAGCTGTCGCTGCTCCTGCTCGTGCAGCCGCCGCTCCGCGTCGTGCAGCCGCTTCTTCTCCAGGCAGGCGCCGATCCTGGCTCGCAGCAGGACCGGATCGAACGGCTTGGGCAGGTAATCCTCGGCGCCCAGCTCGATGCAGCGGATGACGCTCTCGTCGTCGCCGGTCGCCGAGATGACGATGAACGGGACGTCGCGCAGGCGGGGATCGGCCCGCCGGCGCTCGAGCACCCCGTAGCCGTCGAGCTCCGGCATCATGATGTCGAGCAGGACCAGATCGACGTCAGTCGCGGCGAGCAGGTCCAGCGCGACCCGACCGTTCTCTGCGCACCGAACCGAGTAGCCGAGCCGAACCAGGCTGCGCGAGAGGACGTCACGGTTGGCCTCGTTGTCGTCGACGACGAGCAGCGTGCCGTGGTAGCCCTCACCCGCGAAGCGGACGTGGGCGACCCCACGTTCTTCGCCCTCTCCCAGGGGGAGAGGGGGTTCTTCCCTGCGCGTCTCGGAGGAGGCGGTCGCCACGTTCTCGACGTGCGCCAGCAACTGGAGGGCGGCCTCCCAAATTCGCCCCAGGTCGTCGGCGACACTCTCTCGGCCGGCCGCGGCCGACTCGCGTCGGAGCCGGTTGGTTTGCTCCTCGAGCCGCTCCGCCAGGGACCGTAGCGACGTTCGCGCCCGGTCGCGCGACACGTCACTATCGTCGGGCGACGGCGCGAGCAGGTCGTCGATTAGCGCGAGCGCCTGCTGGCCGGCGGCGGCGATTACCTCGAGGTGGGGGAGCAGGTCGGCCAGGCCCAGCTCGGCGGCCTCCTCGTGGACGAGCCGGGCGTAGCTGAGGATGTGGTTGACGGGGGTCCGCAGTTCGTGGCGGGCGGTGCGCGCGGCCTCGCTCATGATTGGGCGCTCACGGGCAGGAGGAGGCCGGCAGAAGGGCGTGGATCTTAAGGAGCAGCCGGTCGAGGTCGATCGGCTTGGTGTCGTAGTCGTCGCAGCCGGCCTCGAGCGCCCGGTCGCGGTCGCTCGCCATCGCGTGGGCGGTGAGCGCGATGATCGGCGTCGCCCGGGTGGCCGGGTCGCCCTTCAGG
>JACDBR010000012.1 GCA_013694825.1 Solirubrobacterales bacterium | reverse complement strand
CTTCGGAGGCGTTCACTCGACTGCCGAGCGCCGCGCTCGCTGGGGAGCCGATGCCGTCGGCGCGGGTCTGATCCGGCTCAGCGTCGGATGCGAGGGTGGCGACGACCTCGCTCGGGACATCGAGCAGGCGCTCGATGCCGCCCGCTCGACCTGAAGCCCCGCATCTCGCAACGGGCCTGGCGCCGCCCGAGGCAGTTGCTCATAGCGTGGCGCGGGAAGCGCCCGTACCCTGTCGGCGGTGAGCGAGCAGGAGCGCGCGGTCCGAGCCTTCGTCGAGGCGTTCAACGAGCAGCAGCTCGAGCGCCTCGCCTCGCTGCTCGATCCTGCGGCCGAGATTCAGACGCGGCGAGGGGTCGCGATCGGTCGCGAGGAGGCGAAGGCATGGGCGCGCAGCAATCCCGACGGGGCACTCGTCCAGCGGCTCGAGCTCGACACGGTCAGCGAGCGCGGCAACCACGTCCTCGTCGACCTCCGCCGCCAGTGGCACTGGCGCGAGCCGCCCGACGGCGGCGAGAACGGCGAGCCGGCCGACGAGTCGCCGCTCAGCCTCGTCGCGACCTTTCGCGACGGACTGATCTGCCGCTGGCAGCCGTTCGAGGATCGCGACCGGGCGCTCGCGTTGCTGGCGGCTACCACTGCCGCCCGATAGCCCGCCGTCGCTTCTGACCCGGCCGGCAAAGCAGTGACGCCGGTGGGCCGGAGCACTAAGCTCGATCCGTGACCGACGCAGCCGTTCCGAGGGAGGCCGTGGGCGAGAGAGTTGCGCAGGCACGCGACTCGCTCAAGCTGCTCTCGGACTACCTTTGACCCCGCCGCGCTCGAATCTGAGCTGGCCGAGCTAGAGCTCGAGATGCAGCGGCCGGGCTTCTGGGACGACCAGGAGACCGCGGCCCGGACGTCGGCCCGCCACGCCACGGCGCAGCGGCGACTCGAGTCGTTCCGCGGCCTGGAGGCCGAGATCGGCGACCTGGCCGAGCTCGCCGAGCTCGCGACCACCGACGACTCGATGGCCTCCGAGCTCGACTCCCAGCTCGGCTCGATCGAGGCCCGCCTCGCCCAGCTCGAAGAGGCGCGCCTGTTCTCCGGCGAGTACGACGCCGGCGCCGCCGTCGTCACGGTGCGCGCCGGGGCGGGGGGCACCGATTCGCAGGACTGGGCCGAGATGCTGCTTCGGATGTACCTGCGCTGGGCCGAGCGTCGCGGCTTTCAGACCGCGATGAAGGAAGCGGCGGAGGGTGAGGAGGCAGGGATCAAGTCCGCCACCTTCACCGCCGAGGGCGAGAACGCCTATGGGTTGTTCGCGGCCGAGCGCGGCGTCCACCGGCTGGTCCGGATCTCACCCTTCGACGCCCAGAAGCGCCGTCACACCGCCTTCGCCCAGCTCGACGTCGCGCCGCTGGTCGACGACGCGGTCGAGATCGAGGTCGATGACGAGGAGCTGCGTGTCGACACCTACCGGGCCTCGGGCGCCGGCGGCCAGCACGTCAACAAGACCGATTCCGCCGTCCGAATCACCCACCTCCCGACCGGGATCGTCGTCCAATGCCAAAACGAGCGCTCACAGCTTCAGAATCGCCAGACCGCAATGCGCTTCCTGCGCGCTCGGCTGCTCGAGGAGGAGGAGCGAAAGCGCGCCGAGGAGCTGGCTTCCGAGCGCGGCGAGCAGAAGTCGGCCGAGTGGGGCTCGCAGATCCGCTCCTACACGCTGCATCCGACTCAGCGCGTCAAGGACCACCGGACCGGATTCGAGGCCGGCAACGCGGCCGGCGTGCTCGACGGCGACCTCGACGGGTTCGTGCGCTCCTACCTGCTTCGAAGCGCCGCGGGAGCCGCCGATGGCTGAGGCCGCTGCCCGGTGCGAGATGGACGCCGACGCCTGCTCGGGGCGTCTCTCGTCGCGGTGAGCGCCGGCGACCAACCCGAGCGCGAGCTCAGTGAGCTTGTCGCGCGGACGCTCGCCGAGGACCTGGGCGAGGGCGACGTCACGTCCGGCTCCGTCGTCAGCGCCGAGACTCGCGCTCGCGCCCGCCTGATCCAGAAGGCGCCCGGGGTGATCAGCGGCCTCGGGGTCGCCGGCGAGGTCTTCGCCCAGGTCGGCGCGAGGGACTTCGAGGCGCACGTGATCGAGGGGCAGTGGCGCGAGCAGGTGCCGGCGGTCCTCGGGAGCGTCAGCGGCCCGGCGCGCGCGCTGCTCGCAGGCGAGCGGACGGCGCTCAACCTGCTGTGCCACCTCTCGGGCGTAGCGACGCTGACCGCCCACTACGTGGAGGCGGTCGCCGGGACCGCGGCACGAATCCTCGACACCCGCAAGACGATGCCCGGCCTGCGAGCGCTCGAGAAGCGCGCCGTGCGCGATGGCGGCGGACTCAATCACCGCAGCGGCCTCTACGACGCGATCCTGATCAAGGAGAACCACGCCGCGCTCGGCGGTGGCACCGCGAAGGCCGTCAGGAGCGCCCGCATGGCTCGGCCCGAGCTCCTGGTTGAAGTCGAATGCCGCGATCTCGACGAGGTTCGCGCCGCGCTCGGCGAGGGCGCCGGCAGGCTGCTGCTCGACAACATGAGTCCCGAGCTGATGCGCGAGGCGGTTTCGATTCGCGATGCCGAGGCCGGCACGCGAGAGATCTTGCTGGAGGCCTCTGGCGGGATCTCGCTCGACAACGTGCGCGCCGTCGCCGAGTCCGGCGTCGAGCTGATCTCGGTCGGCGCCCTGACCCACTCGGCGCCCTCGCTCGACATCAGCCTGTTGCTCGAGCGGCTGGACGATTAGCCGCCGCGGCGGAGGCCGCCCGCGCCTGGGCCGGCAACGCAAAGCCGGCGGTACCGCCGGGCCCGCTACTTCAGCAAGCGCGAGAGGCGGCGGTCCTTGAGCACCCGTCCCTCCGTCTGCTCGGCCGGGCAGTAGCTCATCACGTACTCGGCGTAGTGGACGGCCTCGAGCGTGGCGCCGCAGCGTGGGCAGGGCTCGCCCTGTCGGCGGTGGACCTTGAGCGGCATCGGCAGCTTGTCGGGGATCGTCTCGCCGACCACCTGCTCGTAGTGGGCGATCGCCTGGTCGAGGATCGAGAGGGCGTCGTACAGTCGCGAGACCTCCTCGGAGTCGAGGTCGGCACCCTTCTTGAACGGCGACAGACGTGCCTCCCAGAGGATCTCGTCGACCCATGAGCGGCCGATCCCGGCGATCGCACGCTGATCGCGAAGCAGCGGGTGCAGGTGGCGGGGCTGGTCAAGCGCGCGCTCGAGCTCGCCGAGCGGTGGCGCCGGCCAGGCCTCAGGACCGAGCGTCGCGACCATCTGCTCGGCCGCGATCGCTTCGGATGCCATCAACCGAACCCAGGCGCGCTGCTTGGTCCCGAACTCGCGCAGTCGCAGCTCACGCCCGCCGTCGAGCCGGATCAGGACCCGCGAGCGCCGGTCCTTGAGCGAGGCGCGGTTGTCGAAGAGCTGCAGCCGGCCGGCCGACATCAGGTGGACCAGCAGCGAGAGCGCCTCCTCGCCGCCGGAAGCTTCCGCTGCCCCGCGGTCCGCGTGCGCGAAGTCGACCACCGGCATCTTGCCGACTCGCCACAGGCCCTCGATTCGCCGCTCAGCAAGCGCCGAGAGCGGCGGCGAGACGCTCTTGACAGCGACCATTCCCGGGGCCATCACCGACTCGACGTCCGCGCCCGCGATCGCGGCTGACAGCCGGCGGGTGGTGATCTCGACCTCGGGCAGCTCAGGCACCTGTTTAGACTACGAGCAGGTTCATTCGCCAAGCCCGGGCCGCGTTCAGCGGCCGAGTGAGGCCGGCGAACATCGAAGGGATTGGCATGGCGACCCCGCTGCCCACCGTCCAGACGACCCCGACTCCCGAGGCCCGCGGCCTGGTCGAGCCCCTGCCGGAAGCCGAGCTGGCCGAGCTGAGCGCCGAGATACGCGAGTTGGCGGCGCGGCGCGACGCCGTGATCCTCGCCCACAACTACCAGCTGCCTGAGATCCAGGACGTGGCCGACCACCTCGGCGACTCGCTCGGCCTCTCGCGCCAGGCCGCCGCCGCCGACGCCGAGACGATCGTCTTCTGCGGCGTGCACTTCATGGCCGAGACGGCCTCGATCCTCTCGCCGGAGCGCACCGTGCTGATCCCCGACCTCGGCGCCGGCTGCTCGCTCGCCGACTCGATCACCGCCGATCAGCTTCGCGCCTGGAAGGCCGAGCACCCGGGCGCCGTCGTCGTCATGTACGTCAACACCTCGGCCGAGGTCAAGGCGGAGACCGACTACTGCTGCACCTCCTCCAACGCCGTCGGGGTCGTCGAGCACATCTGGGCCGAGCGCGGGCCCGAGACCGAGATCCTGTTCGGCCCCGACATGTGGCTCGGCTCCTACGTCGCCCGCGCCACCGGGCTGACCGACGACCCCGAGCGCTACGCGCGCTTTTACGTCTGGGACGGCGAGTGTCACGTCCACGCCGGGATCCGTCCCGGCGACATCGAGCGCACCCGCGCCGAGCACGCGGGTGCCGAGTTCCTGATCCACCCCGAGTGCGGCTGCTCGACCCAGGCGATGGAGTACGTGGCGACGGGCGACATCGAGTCCGAGGGGGTCCACATGCTCTCGACCTCGGGGATGCTCGATCACGTGAAGCAGAATCCCGAGGGCGAGTTCATCGTCGCCACGGAGACTGGGATGCTCTACCCGCTCCAGCAGGCGGCGCCGAAGGCCCACCTAGTCGAGGCCAACCGGATGGCCTTCTGCCGTTACATGAAGATGATCACGTTGCCGAAGCTGCGCGACTCGCTGCGCGAGATGCGCTACGAGGTCAAGGTCGACCCGGCGCTGGCCGAGCGCGCGCGACTGCCGATCGAGCGCATGGTCTCGATCGGCTAGGTAGCTACCAACTACGGTTCCTCAGCTGATC
>JACDBR010000300.1 GCA_013694825.1 Solirubrobacterales bacterium | reverse complement strand
GCTGACCAAGGACACGATCCCTGCGCTCGAGCCCAGGGTGCTGGAGTACAAGCTCTACGCTCCCGAGGTCGGTCCGGTGCTCGTTCTCGGGGTTTCCGGCGGTGCGGCCCGCGAGGAGCTCGTCAGTCTGGAACAGGTCGGCCCCACAGCAGCCGAGGAGGCGGGAACCGCCCCTCTCGGCAAGAGCTATCGTTAGCAAGCCGCTCCCGACGCCAGGGGAGCCGCTCGAAAAACAGATCGCCGGGACGCTCGGCGGCTTGGTTGACCTCGCAACGATTCCTGTTATAGTTACCCGTCCCGGATTACGAGATCCGGCGGGATTCTTGTCTGCGCGTTGCAGCTTGAAGCAATGCGCTCCGTCGAGGCGAAGTAGGGCCAGGTCCTCGGCGGTACCGAGCGGAGCAAGCGGGATCGTGCCACAGGCGCCTCGCCAGAGCTCCGGCCGAGCCCGGAAAGGATGCTCTTGAGCAACGCGAATCACACCGCTAACACGCGGAACCGAGGACGAGTGAGGGGCGAACACGCCATCACTTCCGCTGCCGCCCGGCGTCAGGAGCGTCGCGGCGAGCTACGTCCCGACGTCACCACCGAGAGCTTCCAGCTGTTCCTCAATCAGGCGACGCGCTACCCCCTGCTCACCGCAGCCGAGGAGGTTGAGCTGGCCAAGGCGGTCGAGCGCGGCGACCTAGCCGCCAAGGAGCGCCTGGTCAACTCCAACCTGCGCCTGGTCGTCTCGATTGCACGCCGCTACCAGGGCCTCGGCCTGCCGATGCAGGACCTCGTTCAGGAGGCGATGTTCGGGCTGATCCGCGCGGCGGAGAAGTTCGACTGGCGCCGCGGCTACAAGTTCTCGACCTACGCCACGCTTTGGATCAGGCAGTCGATCCAGCGCGGCCTCGATAACACGAGCCGCGAGATCCGAGTGCCCTCGAACGTCGCCCAGCAGCTGCGCGCACTCTCACGCGTGGAGTCGGAGCTGACGGCCAAGCTGGACCGCAGCCCCTCCGAGGAGGAGGTCGCGGCCGGCTCGAAGTTCTCGCTCGAGGAGGTCCAGACCCTGCACGACCTCTCGCGGGTGACCACGAGTCTCGACGCGACGATCTCGGGCGACAGCGAGACAACGCTCGGACAGCTCCACGCCGACGCGGCGCCGGCGCCCTCCGACGACGTCGAGGAGCGCGAGCGCGAGCGAGCGGTCATCACCGCGCTCTCGCGCCTCGAGCCGGCCGAGCGCCAGGTGCTCGAGATGCGCTTCGGCACCTCGGGTCAGGGTGAGGCGACGCTGCGCGAGGTCGGCAGGGAGCTCGGAGTCACTCAGGAGCGCGCCCGTCAGATCGAGGCCAAGGCGCTCGAGTCGCTGGCGAGCGAAGGCTCCCTCGAAGCCTGGCGCGAGGCCGCCTAACCAGTTCGCGAGTACGGCTCCCCACCCGGCCGCGACCAGGATCGCGGCCGGTGCCGGGGAGTGCTGGTCCGAGCCAGTGCCAGACGTCGCAGCAGCGGCGGCTGCGACAGCGCCGGACGACCGATCGTCAACAGGGACGCTCGAGTAGTTACCGCGCCGCGCATCCCGGCGAGCGAGAGCACGAGCTTCTCGCGCGCGCCAGGCTATTTTGACTATTACAGTCAACAATTATTTGTAGAGTGGATCCATGGACCCGGGCCGCCCCAACGTCCTCTACATCCACTCCCACGACACCGGTCGCTACGTCCAGCCCTACGGCTACGGCGTGCCGACGCCCAACATCCAGCTGCTGGCCGATCAGGGAGTGCTGTTTCGCCAGGCGTTCTGCGCCGCTCCGACCTGCTCGGGAAGCCGCGCCGCGCTGCTGACCGGCGAGTACCCCCACGACAACGGGATGATGGGCCTCGCGCACCGCGGCTGGCAGCTCAACGATCCATCCCACCACTTGGTCCATCCGCTGCGCGGGGCTGGCTATCGCTCGATCCTCATCGGCGAGCAGCACGTCTCCCACGACCCCGGGTCGCTCGGCTACGACGAGGTCATCGACGTCGATTCGACCACCGCCCAGGACGTCGCTCCGCTCGCCATCGAGGCGCTCGCGGACTCGAGCGAGCCGTTCTTCATGTCGGTCGGCTTCTTCGAGACCCATCGCAAGTTCTCGGTGCCGACATCGGTTCGCGACACGCTCTACTCGCTGCCGCCGCCGAACATCCCCGACGCTCCCCTGACCCGCGAGGACATGGCGGCATTCAAGGCCAGCGCCCGCGATCTCGACCAGGGGATCGGGGCGGTCCTCAACGGCCTCCATCGAGCGGGCCTGGCCGAATCGACGCTGGTCATCTGCACGACCGACCACGGACTGCCCTTCCCGGGCGCCAAGGCGTCCTTGTTCGACCGCGGCCTCGGAGTGCTGATGATCATCCGCGGCCCGGCCGGCTTTCACGGCGGCCGGGTGTTCGACTCGATGGTCAGTCAGCTGGACATCTACCCGACGCTCTGCGAGCTGGCCGGCGTCGAGACGCCCGCTTGGGCTCGGGGCACGTCGTTGCTGCCGCTGGTCCGTGGTGACGTCGATCGCCTCCACGACGCGCTCTATGGAGAGATGACCTACCACGCCGCGTATCAGCCGCTCCGCTCGGTGCGAACGCCTCGCTGGAAATACATCCGGCGCTTCGGCGACTACGACCGCCCGATCCTGGCCAACTGCGACGACAGCGCCTCCAAGCAGGTCCTGATCGACGCCGGATGGGGTGAGCGCAGCGTCGCCCGCGAACGCCTCTTCGACCTGGTCAGCGACCCCAACGAGTCCAACAACCTGGCTTCCTATCCGGCCTGCGGGCAGATCCTCGCCGATCTGCGCTCGAGGCTAGACCTCTGGATGGAGCGGACCGGTGACCCGCTGCGACACGGCGACGTGCCGGCGCCCGCGGGCTCGATCGTGAACCTGCCCGACCAGCTCTCGGCCGACGATCCACCGACCGTCGTCTCGGCCGCTGGGCCGGCGGTCGGCGCGAGGCGAGGCGAGCCGGTGCCGCGATGAGCGCGCAGCAGTCCTACCTCGTCTGGTCGACCCCGCGCAGCGGCAGCACGCTCGTCTGCCAGGCGCTCAGCGAGTCGGGCGTCGCCGGGCGCCCGGAGGAGTACTTCGAGGCGCTGAGGCAGTCCGGCCGCCCGCGCAGGCCCGAGGAGTACTTCCACGGCGTCGACGACCAGTCGATCTTTGACCATCTGGGCGAGCGCGCCGTCGGTGACGACCCGCGGCCGCGCTCGCCGCTTTGGTCGCGGGCGGCATACGACCGCTACCTCGAGTGGGCGGTCGAGCAGGGCACCACCCCCAACGGGGTCTTCGGCGCCAAGCTGATGTGGGGCTACCTCGGCGACTTCGTTGGCTTGCTTCGAAACGTGCCGCGCTACCGCGACCTGCCGCTCCGCGACCTCTTTGGCGGGGTCTTTCCCGACCTGACCTTCGTCCGCGTGGTCCGGGCCAACAAGATCCGCCAGGCGGTATCGCTGTGGAAGGCGGTTCAGACGGCGACCTGGCGCTCGGACGACGCCTCCGAGGGCGCCGCCCAGAGTTCGCCGCCCTACCAGGGATTCCTGGCCGAGAACCGCCCGCAGCTTCGCTTTCACTACCGCGCGATCGATCACCTCCTGCGCCAGGCGCTAATCGAGGAGGCCCAGTGGGACGCCTTCTTCGAGCACGTGGGGATCAAGCCGATCCTGGTCTTGTACGAGAACTTCGCCGCCGACCCGCACGTGAGCGCGGTCAGCGTGCTCGAGCGTCTCGGGGTCCAGGCGCCCGGGGACTTTCGCTTCGAGCCGAAGATGAAGCGCCAGTCCGACGGGCTCAACGACGACTGGGCGCGCCGCTACAGCGAGCTGCGGCTCGGACGTGAGCTCGACCTCGTCCCGGCCGTCCCCGCAGCGCCGCTCGCCGACTTCACCCAGCAGGGATTCGGGTGAGGAACGCTCCTACGCCTCGCATCGGTATTCAGTCGCCGCCCACGACTACGGCATCGGCCTCTATCTGTCGCTGGTCGTAGGAGCCGGGCAGAACCGGGCCCGAAGCGGCGATCGCGTCGCCGGGGCGGGGCAGCGGATCGGGACGCAGCTCGGCGCGGACATCGATCACCGAGATCCCCGGGGCGGTTATCGACTGCTGGCTCGCCAGCACGAAGTGCGCGTCGCCGTCGCCGTCGGGGTCGACCCGCTCGACGTAGATCACCGTGCCTGTCGCGACGGCGCAGTTCTCGGCCTCCCGTGGGCAGGGGGGAGGCAGGGGAAGCGCAGCCTCGGCCGCCTGGGAGCGTCGTGGCCCGAGTCGCTCAGGGTTCGCCTTGGCGGCCTGCTCAGACGATGAAGGCTCGTTGCGGGAGAGCACCTCGCTTCCGGCCGCCCCGCCGGCCCGGACCTCGTCCCCGGGCGCCTGCTCGGCTCCGCAA
>JACDBR010000297.1 GCA_013694825.1 Solirubrobacterales bacterium | reverse complement strand
GATCAACCGCCGGCTCGGCCGAAGCCGGCGGTCTCTCCCGGCCCACCTCGGGCCGCTCTCCTCCGTAACGCCTAGTTCCGGCCGCGCTTGTTCTTGCGCAGCTTGACCGCCTCATCGAGGCAGTCCGCCTTCGAGCTGTACGGCCGCCCGCGGCTGTCCTGAATCAGCGTCGCGCGACCGCCGCGGCAATCGCTTCGGAACGGCGCCGCCGGCTTCGGCGGCGCGGGCAGCGTCACCTTGTAGATGTCGATTGCGCTGCGTCCGGCCGCTCCGAGGTTGAAGTCGCCGGTGGCCCCGAAGTACGTGTACTTGCCGTTCTTGCGCTTCTTCACGTCGAAGATGTGCGAGACCCAGGTGTTCGCGTTCTCGGGGATGAAGTAGCCGGAATTTCGGAACTTGAGCGTGCCGTCGCGCCGCTCGCGGAAGTCGACCACCTGCGTGCCCTGCGAGTACCAGCCCATGAAGATCCGGTTCTGGCCGGGAATCTGCTGGAAGACGTGCGCCGTGCACAGCGTCTCCTGGGGCTGGGTGCGGACGGGAGTGCGGTAGATCGCCTTCGGCGTATTGGCGCTCTTCTTGTTCTGGCGCTTTCGCGCGTAGGCCTTGAACGCTTCCTTCGGGCTCTCGGGGAAGGCTCGCTTGAGACGGTCGAAGCGGTAGAAGTGCAGCCCGCCGTTGCCGAGGTTGAAATTCGTCTGGTTGCAGCCGGCGCCGGGCGGGACCACTCCGCCGCCGCGCTCGTCGCTCGAGATCAGGAACCGACCCGAGGCGCTCAGCTCAGCCTCGTGGTTGAAGTCGATGTCCTGCTGGGAGTTGAAGGCCGGGTTGGGCCCCCCGGCGCCGCGGCCCTGGTGGTGGACGCTGCCGACCCAGCGCACTCCCCGCAGCTTCTGGGTCTTGCCCTTCAGCCACTTGGCGACCGTCAGGTCGTCGTCGCCGGCGCCCTTGCCGTTGACGCAGTCGGTGATCATCGCCCCCGTCGCCGTAGACAGCGAGGTGCTGGCGCGGCGGGTGCAGGGAAGCGGCTTGCCGCGCGGCGTGTCGTCGCTGTAGTCGTTCGGCGTTCCGTTGTCATCGAAGGCTCGGCTCATGTCGAGCCCGATCAGCGCGCTTCCGGAACCGCAGGTCAGCAGGTCCGACGGGTAGACCTCGAGCTCGTGGCAGCCGTAGACGCCGGTCTGGAGCGTGTGGCCGAGCGAGAGCTTGGTGGTCGGGTAGCGGTAGCGGTAGACCTCGGGCCTGCAGCGGTTGCGCTTCTGCATATTCGAGAGGCCCTGTGGGAAGTTCATGCACGAGCTCATGTCGACGACCTCGAAGCCGTCGAGGTCGAAGGCGTCGGAGTCGTTGGGGTCGGTGTTCTCGCGCTTTCCGTTCTCGTTCACGCTCACGAGGTCGGACGTCACCGAGTAGGCGATATGGGGGCGCTTGGGGTCGATGTTGACCGTGTGCGACTCGCCGATGTGGCTGGTCAGGCCGATCTCGACCGGGTCCTCGACATCGGTGACATCGACGATCTCGAGCCCGCCCTGCGGAGCCCCGAGGACTCCGAACTCGCCCTGGTCGTGGCAGCGGCCGGGGGCGTCGGTGGCGTCGATCAGGAGCTGCGTCCGGCTGCGCTCGGCGAACGGGTTGCGGGCGTTGAGCAGGCCGCCCGACTTGGGAGTCGCCTCGACGTCGTGCTGGAGGCCGAGCGCGTCCCCTGCGTTGCTGATACAGCTCGCCGACGGGTGCGCCGTGACCAGCCGGGGATTGATCTTCTTGCCCTTCTTCAGCTGGACGATCGTCTGCCCGCCGCTGTTGGGGCCGGCGCCAAGCGTCCCGACGGAGGCGTACGTGGTGTTGCCCTGGCGGAAGAAGTCGAGGTCGGTATGCGGATTGCCCGTGACGATCGTGTCGATCAGCTCCCAGTTGGCACCCTTGCCGCCGGAGTTGACCTCGGTCGAGATGGGCGCCTGCGGGGCGAATGGCTGAGCAGGGTGATCGAGCAGTCCGTGGCCGGCCTGCGCGACGGCGGTGATGCCGAGCGAGGCTCCCAGCATCGCCGCGACCACCAGCACGAATCGCGTCACTCGGTCTCGCATGCGTCCCTCCAAATCCCGGCCTCTGACAAGCATTCAGGATGGAATCACTTCGGGCCTGCGAATGCGCCGGTTGGCCCCCGTCGCCAGCGTGCCGCTCATGCGGCGCCACCGGCATGCCCGGAGCAGTCGCTAGCCGGTCGGATCGATCTCGCCGCCTCGCTCCATCGTCGCGTTGGAATTGAGGTTGGCACCGGATTGAAGCTCGCTCAGCCGAATCTCGGAGACCGTCGGCAGGCCGCTCAGCGGCGTCCAGGCGTCCTGCAGCAGGACCAGAGCCGCGGCGGGAGGTTCAGGATCTAGCGCCTGGGCGGCGAAGACGACCGCGCACACGCCCCCTCCGGGTCCTCGGCCTCAGCGGTCCCGTCCTCGGTCAGTCGCGTGACCTCGACGCTCGTGTAGTCGTGGCCGAAGTACTGGTGGCGACCGAGCCGGACCGCCTCCGGGTCGGAGTTCCAGCTCTCGACGCACTCGGGGTCGGCGTCGGCGATCGCCACCTCTTGCTCGCCGCCGATCACGGCGAACCCGATCACCGCAGCGATCAGCGCTACGGCAAGGACGGCGGCGAGGATCAGCCGGCCCCTGGGGTTGACCTCCGTCTGCTCCATCTTCGGGGAACGTTAGAACCCTCCATCTCTCGCACGCGCCGCTCGCTGCCACTATGGAGTGATGAGCCGACCGGCCACGACCCCGTCCAAGCGTCCGCATCGGGGCGCCGAGCTCGAGCTCGAGGTCGACTCGCTCGCCCAGGGCGGTCGCGGCGTCGCGCGTCGCGACGGATATGTCGTCTTCGTCAATGGCGGGCTGCCCGGCGACCTGGTTCGTGCTCGGATCTCGAAGCCGAAGCGAAGCTACGCCGAGGCCTCCGTCGTCGAGCTGCTTCGCCCATCTCCCGAGCGGCTCGCCGACGTTTGCGTTCACGCCGGCGAGCCCTGCCCGGGAGCGCCCTGGCAAGGACTCGCCTACGAGCGCCAGCTCGCCGAGAAGCAGGCTGGCGTCGAGGACGCGCTGCGCCGGCTCGGCGGCCTCGAGGGCTTCGAGCTGCGCCCGATCGTCACCGCAGCCGAGACCTGGCGCTATCGCAACAAGCTCGAGTACTCGTTCGGGCGCTCGCCCGGCGGCGAGCCCTGGCTCGGCTTCCACCGTCGCGGCAGCTGGCGTGAGGTGGTCGACGTCGATGACTGTCATCTCGCCTCGGAGGCCAACAACCACGCCCGCAACGACGTTCGCGACTGGGCGGCGCTCCACGGCCTCGAGTCCTACGACCCCAACGTCCACCAGGGGGTGCTTCGCAACCTGGTCGTCCGTGAGGGCCGCCGCACGGGCGAGCTTCAAACCCGCCTGGTCACCTCGGAGGCGGAGATCCCGCGCCCGCCGGTCGACCTGCACACGATCGTCGCCGGCCCGGGCGGCGGGACCGACGGCCCGACGGGCCTGCTGGGCGCCGAGTACCTGACCGAGGAGATCGGCGGCCTGGGCTACCGAGTCTCCCCCAACGCCTTCCTGCAGACCAACACCGAGATGGCCGAGCGCCTCTATGCGATCGTGGCCGAGACCGCGGACCTCCAGGGCACCGAGCGTGTCTTCGATCTCTACTGCGGCATCGGGACGATCGCACTCTCGCTCGCCCGCCTGGCGGGCGAGGTCTGGGGGGTCGAGGCGGTGGCAGACGCGATCATCGACGCCGAGGCGAACGCGACGCGCAACGAGATCGCGAACGTCCATTTTCGGAAGGCTGACGCCCGGCTCGGGCTGCGGCCGCTGATCGAGGAGGCGGGTCGCGCCGACGTCGTCGTGATCGACCCTCCCCGCGCCGGGCTGTCGGCGAAGGTCGTGCGCCGCGTGATCGAGTGTGGGGCGAAGCGAATCGTCTACGTCTCCTGCAACCCCACGACGCTGGCTCCCAACGCCGCCCAGCTCGGCGAGGCCGGCTACGCGTTGATCTCAGCCCAGCCGGTGGATATGTTCCCGCAGACCCCGCACGTCGAGTGCGTGGCGCTGCTCGAGCGAAGCTAGTAGGGCGGCAGCTCCGAGTACCACTCGCCGAGCACCCGGAAGGCGGCCCAGAACTCGCGCTTGGAGAGCTCGGAGTCGAGCGAATCGTCGATGTCGGGTGTGTAGAGCGCCTCGATCGACGGGGTCAGGGACTGGAGCTCGCCGGGCTCGGCCTCGAGCCGGCGTCCGAGCGGCAGCTCGAGCTCGTTCAGCGTCTCGAGCGCGCGCTCTCCCATCACGACGATCATCCGCGGATTGACGATCGCGATCTCCTCGACGACTCGCTCGACGCACTCGTCGGCGGCCAGCGACGGCTCGGCGAGCGGGCACTTGACGCAGAGCGTCCCGTAGATCGCGAGCGGGTCGATGCCAAGCCGCTTGAAGCTCTTCATCAGCGCGTTGCCGGCACGACCGTAGAAGGCGACGCCCTCCTCGACCTCGGCCGCAACGGGCGCGTACTTGAGCAGCATGATGTCGGCCTGGGGATGACCGGAGCCGAGCACCGCCGTCAGGTTGCCACGCGGGCAGTGCGAGCACTCCTGGAGTCGATGGGTCAGTTGACCAAGCTCGCGAATCGCGCGCTCGAGGTACTTCTCGCGGATCTCGTCGTCGGTCGTCGCCATATCTTCACCCACACGACAAGCGCGAGCGCTCACTCAGGTTTGACGGGCCGCCGGTCGCTCCTGCCGCGCGGCACCGCCTGCATCAACGCTTGCTCCGCGCGATGCGGCCTCCGCGCACCGGGCGCGCGGGCCGGCCGGGACGGGCCGTGCGGGGGGCCTTGGGCCGAGTGTTCGTCTGTACGAACTTGAGCGCTTGGACATAGACCAGGTTGCGGTGCTTTCGAACGATGTCGGCTTCTCGCATCGCCTCGAGGAACTCCTGCGGGCCCTCAAAGCGCGGCAGCTTGATCATCACGCTGCCGAGCCCCTGAGCGACATGGCTGTCCGAGCCGGCGCCCGGGACGATCCGATACTTGGCGGCGAAGCGCTCCGCCTCCTCGTTGAAGGCCGAGAAAGCAACGCGTGGGTTGAAGACCTCGAGGATGTCGATCTGCTCGACGATCGAGAGCAGATGCTCGTAGTCGGGAACGGAGTGGAAGCGATCGAACGGATGCGGCACGTAGACCAGCCCGTCCTGCTCGCGGATCGCGGCGATCGTCTCGGCCATCGTCATCCCGCGAGGGATCAGCTCCTCGAGGAAGAGCCCGATCACCTCACCCTGCTCGGCGGTCTTGATCTCCTCTCCGACGATCACCTCGATCCCGCCGATCCGCCGTGCCTGCTCGCGCGCCTCGAGCGCTCCGGAGATCACGTTGTGATCGGTGATCGCGATCGCCCCAAGGTCGCGATCCTTGGCGGTCTCGAGCAAGACGTCGATCGGCGTCGCGCAGTCGGGCGAATGATCGGTGTGCATGTGGAGATCGACGTGAATCGACTCTCTTCCCGCAAGGCGCCTGGCGACCGCCACCCTGCCGGCGGAGTCGTGGCGACGCGAGACGAGATCGCGGTAGATCCACTCGAGCCGATCGGTGAAGCCCGGCCAGTCGAGCACGGCGGCGGGACCGCGGGCGGCGAGGCGCTCGCGCAGCTCGGGGTCTGCGACGAGCCGCTCGAGCTGACCGGCGAGCGTCAGGAAGTCGCCGGTCGGGAACTGAAGACCGCGCTCCCCGTCGCCGGTCAGCTCCTCGTAGAGCGGGATCTGCGAGACGACCGGGACGGTCGCGGACGCCAGCGCCTGGCGCACGATCCAGGGGGCCGGCTTGGGACCGCCCGTGGCCACGCAGACTAGGTCGGCGGCGGCGATCAGGCCGTCCGCCGAGACCTGGCGCGGGTCGAGCACCGCGACTCGCTCGCCCAGCC
>JACDBR010000292.1 GCA_013694825.1 Solirubrobacterales bacterium | reverse complement strand
GTGAGGAATCCGCCGCGCAGGTCAAGTTGCGCGCCACCCGCCTGGGTGACGACGCGCTCGGCGTTCCCGCCGTCACGGAGACCGATCTCGCCACGGTCATCGCCACGCTCGAGCAGATGCGCCCCGAGGCCTGCGTGATCGACTCGATCCAGACGCTCCACGCCGAGGGGATGACCGGCGCTCCGGGCTCGGTCGGCCAGGTGCGCGAGTCGGCTGGCGCGATCATGGAGGTCGCCAAGCGGATCGACTGCGCGGTCGTGCTGGTCGGGCACGTGACCAAGGACGGCGCGGTCGCCGGTCCTCGCGTGCTCGAGCATCTGGTTGATTGCGTGCTGCTCTTCGAGGGTGAGCGCGAACGCAGCTTCCGCACTCTGCGAGCGCTCAAGAACCGCTTCGGCGCGACCAGCGAGGTCGGCGTGTTCGAGATGCGCTCCGGAGGCCTCGTCGAGGTCGAGGACCCGTCGGCCCGGTTCGTCGCCGAGGCGAGCTCGGCGGCAGGCTCGGTGGTGCTGGCCTCCATGGAGGGCAGCCGACCGCTGCTCGTCGAGGTCCAGGCGCTGGTCGCCCCAACCGAGATCGTGCCGCCGCGCCGGATCGCCAACGGGATCGACCGCAATCGACTGGCGATGATCCTCGCCGTGCTGGCGCGGGGCGGAGGACCGCCGCTCGCCGCGGCGGACGTCTTCGTCAACGTGGCCGGTGGGGTCCGGGTCGACGAGCCCGGAGCCGACCTTGCGATCGCGCTGGCGGTCGCCTCAGCGCACTCCGGTGAGTCGCTCGCCGATTCCGAAGGTCGCCCGCTGGCCTGCTTCGGCGAGATCGGGCTGACCGGCGAGCTGAGGGGCGTCGGCCACGCCGATCGCCGCGCCGCGGAGGCGCTGAAGTTCGGCCTGACTCCGGTCCTTGCGCCCCCGGCTCGGGAGCTCCCGGAGGGAATCCACGCACACCCGACGCTGCGGGCGGCGATTCGGGCGGCTCGAGCGAGGCGGCTCGGCGGGGGATCCGGCTCGGAGCGCTCGGATCGCGGCAGCCGTCTCGCCGCCTGAGCGGCCGCCGGTTCGGCGTTTGACCCGCGTTTCCTGTCCTGGCGCCGAAAAACGCCTCCATCTGGCAAAATGGGGTGTCTGATGCCACAGGCTGGGGATGATCGACAGGATTTGGAAGGGCGTCAGGATCCCCGGTTGATGCGGGCTCTTGACACGGTCGCGCCCGGAACCGCGCTCCGCGAGGGGATCGACAACATCGTCCACTCCCGGACCGGCGGCCTGCTGGTCGTCGCCGAGCCCGAGGACGTCTCGTTCCTGTTCTCGGGTGGGATCCGACTGGATGTCGACTACACGCCGGCGCTGCTCTACCAGGTCGCGAAGATGGACGGGGCGATCATCCTCGATCCCGAGGGGCGCCGGATCAACTGGGCCAACGTCCAGCTGATGCCCGATCCGACGATCCTCTCGCTCGAGAGCGGCACCCGCCACCGGACCGCCGAGCGCGTGGCCAAGCAGACCCAGGCGCTGGTGATCGCGGTCTCGCAGCGCCGCGACGTCGTCTCGCTCTACGCCGGCGGCACGAAGTACATCCTCGAGGACATCCCGACGATCCTCTCGAAGGCAAATCAGGGCCTGGCGACGCTCGAGAAGTACCGCGCGAGGCTCGATCGCATGTCGTTGCGCCTGACGCTGCACGAGTTCGAGGATCGCGCCGTCCTCTACGACGCCCTCTCGGTCCTCCAGCGCGCCGAGCTCGTCACCCGGATGGCGACCGAGGTCGAGCGCCAGATCATCGAGCTCGGGTCGGCCGGCCGGCTGATCGAGATGCAGCTCGAGGAGACCGTGGTCGGGGTGATGACCGAGCGCGCGGCGCTCGTCCGCGATTACGGGGACTTCGACTCGGACGCCGGCTTCGAGTCGATGCTCGCCGAGCTCGGGGCCGTGGCGCACACCGAGCTGCTCGACTTCGGCCGCCTTGCCGAGGTGCTCGGCCACGACCGCAAGACCAACACGCTTGACTTTCCTGTGACCCCGCGCGGGTACCGCGCCCTGTCGCAGATCCCCAGGCTGCCGCGGCTGGCGACCGACAAGGTCGTCAACCGCTTCGGCGAGCTGCCGGCGATCCTCGAGGCTCCCTCGGAGGAGCTCGCGGCGATCGACGGAGTCGGCGAGGGCAGGGCCAAGGAGATCCGCGAGGGGCTTCACAGGCTGCAAGAGGTCGACGCCGTCGACCGCTACCGATGACCGACGGCCGTGCGTTGCCGTCACGATGAAGGAGGACACGATTCCGGAGCTAGCTAGCGAGGAAACGCCGGAGCTCGACGACGATCTCGCCCCCGAGCCCGAGGCTTGCGAGTTCGAGCCGGGCGACAACGTCGTCTACCCCCACCACGGCGCCGGCGTCGTCTTGAAGAAGGAATCGAAGGACCTGCTCGGGGAATCGCGCGAGTACCTGACCATCAAGATCCTTCACAACGAGATGACGGTCATGGTGCCCTGCGAGAACGCCCACCGCGCAGGGCTCCGCAGGGTGATCGACGAGGAGCAGGTCGAGCGCGTGATCGGCGTGCTGACCGGCGAGGTCTCCGAGATGCCCAAGAACTGGAACCGCCGGTTCAAGTACAACCGCGAGAAGATCAAGACCGGCAACATCTACGAGCTCGCCGAGGTGGTCCGCAACCTCGCGATCCGCGAGATAGAGAAGGGCCTGTCGACGGGTGAGAAACAGATGTACACCCGGGCCAAGAAGATCCTGGCCTCGGAGTTCATGTACGCCCTCGACAAGGACGAAGAGGGCGCCGAGGCATACATCGACGAGCTCCTCACCGAGCGCTTCGCCGCCACTGCCTCTGCCTGAGCGCCGGGGCGCGTGGGCGCTGATCGCGGCCGCCGGCTCCGGGCAGAGGCTCGGAGCCGGCGAGCCGAAGGCGCTCGTCACGCTGACCGGGCGACCGATGATCGTCTGGTCGCTCGATGCCTTCGCCGCGTCGGAGCAGATCGCCGGCGTGGTCATCGCCGCACCACCGGGGCGGATCGAGGAGATCCGCGACCTCGCCAGAGGTGCTCTGGGCGACCTCCCCGTCGAGGT
>JACDBR010000212.1 GCA_013694825.1 Solirubrobacterales bacterium | reverse complement strand
GGCAAGCTGACCGCGCGCGAGCGGATCGACCTGCTGGTCGATCCGGGCAGCTTCACCGAGCTCGGCATCCACGCCGGCCCGCACTTCTCCCAGCGGGCGATGGACGGACGTGAGGCGCCGGCCGACGGCGTGATCACGGGCTGGGGCTCGATCGAAGGCCGGCCCTGCGCGATCGCCGCCTACGACTTCACCGTGATGGCCGGCGCGATGGGGATGAGCGGCGAGCTCAAGGTCTCACGCCTGCGCGAAATGGCGCTTGGCAAGCGGATGCCGCTGATCTGGCTGCTCGACTCGGCGGGGGCCAGAATCCAGGAGGCCGCCGGCTCGTTGTTCGCCGGCTCGGGCCATCTCTTTCAGGAGGAGGTGGTGATGTCGGGAGTCGTGCCGATGGTCGCGGCGATGATGGGGCCGTGCGCCGCGGGCACGGCCTACATCCCGGCGCTGGCCGACTTCGTGCCGATGGTCTCCGGTCAGGGGGCGATGGCGCTCGCCGGCCCGCATCTGACGAAGGCCGTGACCGGCGAGGACATCTCGATGGAGGAGCTGGGCGGCGCCAAGGTCCACTGCCGCAAATCCGGCGTCGGCGACCTCGAGGTGGCCGACGACCGCGAGTGCATCGCGGCTGTTCGCCGCTACCTCTCCTTCTTTCCCTCCAACTGCGATCAGTCGCCGCCGTTCGTCGAGTCGAGCGATCCCGCCGACCGGATGTCGGAGCGGCTGCTCGACATCGTCCCGGCCTCACCGCGAAAGCCCTACGACATGTACGAGGTGATCGGCGAGATCGTCGACGACGGCGAATGGTTCGACCTGAAGCCGAAGTTCGCCCGCACGATCATCACCTGCCTGGCGCGGATCGGCGGCCGCGCTGTCGGGATCGTCGCCAACCAGCCCAAGCATCTCGGCGGCATCCTCGAGAACGACTCGGCCGACAAGGCGGCCCGCTTCGTCAACCTCTGCGACGCCTTCAACATCCCGCTCGTCTTCCTCCAGGACGTGCCCGGCTTCATGGTCGGCTCGAAGGTCGAGCACGCCGGAATCATCCGCCACGGAGCGAAGATGCTCTACGCGGTCTCGCGGGCGACGGTGCCGAAGATCACCGTGATCGTGCGCAAGGCCTACGGCGCCGGCTACTACGTGATGAACGGCCGCGCCTACGAGCCCGACCTGCTGGTCGCCTGGCCGTCGGCCGAGATCTCGGTCATGGGGGCCGAGGGAGCCGTCAACATCATCGGCCGCTCGGCGATCGAGGCCTCCGACGACCCCGAGGCGACGCGCGAGGCGATGCTCGAGGAGGTCCGCAAGATCATCGACCCCTACATCGCCGCTCGCAACGCGCTGATCGACGACGTGATCGACCCGCGCGAGACCCGGCCGATGATCGTCCGCGGACTCGAGATGTCGGCCTCCAAGCAGGTCGAGCGGCCGCGCAAGAAGCACGGGGTGATGCCGGTATGAGCGAGGTCGCGTGAGCCGCTTCGAGGATCCCGTGATCATCAGCTGCTCGATCTCGGGCGCGATCGCCAACCGCGAGCAGTGCCCGGCGATTCCCTACACGCCGGCCGAGTACGCCGCCGAGGCGCGCCGGGCCGTGGACGAGGGCGCCTCGCAGATCCACGTCCACGCCCGCACGCCCGAGGGCGTCCCCTCCTACGAGATCGAGGACTTCGAGGCGATCACGGCGGCGATTCGCGACGAAGTCGACGACGTGATCGTCAACTACTCGACCGGCGCGATCGGGGTCCCGATCGACAAGCGCCTCGCCTACCTGCGGGCGCTGCGACCCGACGTAGCCGCGCTCAACATGAGCTCGATGAACTACGCGAAGTACTCGCGCCGGCGCAAGGACTTCGTCTTCAAGGCGGTGTTCGAGAACTCCTTCGACACGATCACCGCCTTCCTCGCCGAGATGCGCGAGCTCGGCATCCGGCCCGAGCACGAGTGCTTCGACGCGGGTCACGTCGCCAACCTCGACCCTCTGCTCGACATGGAGCTGCTCGACGAGCCGCTCCAGATCTCGCTCGTGATGGGGGTGACGGGCGGGATCCGCGCGACGCCGCGGAACGTCTCGCTGATGGCCGAGCAGGTGCCGGGCGGAGCCGAGGGGCCCAACAACTGGCAGCTGATCGGCGTCTCGCGAGACCAGTGGAAGCTCCTGGCCTCGGCGCTCGTGCTCGGCGGCAACGTCCGCGCCGGACTCGAGGACAACCTCTACCTGCCGAGCGGCGAGATGGCGCGCTCCAACGGCGAGCTGATCGCCAAGGCCCGCCAGATGGCCGAGGACGTCGGTCGGCGGGCTGCGACGGTAGCTGAGGCCCGAGAGATGCTGGGGCTCGGTCAACGAACCTGATGGGCAAGTCGTCCGACAACTCCGACAG
>JACDBR010000265.1 GCA_013694825.1 Solirubrobacterales bacterium | reverse complement strand
GAGCCCGCGCTCGGCCAGCAGGGTGTCGGCTCGCTGCCTCACGCTCGGGACGGTAGCGGCGACCGAGCCCCGGAAGGCGACCGAGCGAGAGCGGCGACCCCGCACAAAGAGAACGCCCCACATCATGCGGGGCGTTCTCTGGGTACTTGGGAGGAGAGATATGTGTCTGGGAGGGTGGCTGGACGGAAGGACGCCGAAACGAGGCGTCCGATCCAAGCCTTAAGTCTCTTGACGACGTGCACGACGCGCCATCGCAGGGTGAAGTTTACGCCGATGTAGCCGGCCTGTGTGTGAGGCCGATCACGCCTATACCTCCAGAACATGTATACTGTCGGTATGGCAGCGAACGACCGAAACGACCCGACCCGGCGGCCATCGTCGGATTCGGACTACTCGCTGATCGAGTTCATGCGCGAGTACCCGAACGACGCTGCCTGCCTCGATCGGCTCTGGCGCGACCGCTTCGCCCCAGACGGCCACCACGCCGCTTGTCCCAAGTGCCAGCGCGAGCGCAAGTTCCATCGGATCTCGACCCGCGCCTGCTATGCCTGCGATTCGTGCGGCTGGCAGATCTACCCAATGAAGGGGTCGATCTTCGAGAAGTCCACGACCTCTCTACAGCTCTGGTTCTACGCGATGTATCTCGTCGCCAGCACTCGCTGCGGGATCTCAGCCAAGCAGCTAGAGCGCGAGCTTGGCGTGACCTACAAGACGGCCTGGCGCATGTTCAACAAGATCCGCAACGAGCTGATGGCCGACGACGATCCCGAGCCGCTGGGCGGCGATGTAGAGGTTGACGAGACCTCCATCGGCGGCAAGGCCCGCTACCGCATGACCCGCGCCGAGGGCGCTGCCTTCCGTGAGGCCAAGCCGACCGTGCTGGGCATGGTCGAGCGTGGCGGGCGGGTCAAGCTGCGCGTGATCCCCTCGCGCCGTGGTCCTGGCCTTAGTCGAGAGGTTCGCGCCCACGTCAATCCCTCGGCCATGCTGATCACCGACGACTGGGTTGCCTACAAGCCGCTTCGCCGCGAGTTCCTAGATCACCGGGTGATCAACCACTCGGCCGGCGAGTACGTCGTGGGCGACATCCACACGAACTCGGTCGAAGGATTCTTCGGGAACCTCAAGACCGGGATGCGCGGCGCCTACAAGGGCGTCTCGCTCAAGTGGCTTCAGTCCTACCTAGACGAGTACGCGTGGCGGCACAACGCTCAGCGTCGGGGCGGGGCGCTGTTCGCGCAACTGCTCGCCCGAGCCGTTAGCTAGTCAGCGCGAGTTCGGGATCCGGAAGGCTCCCTTGTCCCGCAACCGAGCTGGACACGACATGCTCCAGCTGGTCAAGCTCATGCCGGTAGCCCAAGCGGATCTCATGGAACTCGCCGGGCGGAAGGTCGCTTGCGGCCATAAACGCTAGATCCGTGTAAATCGCCCTCATGCGAAGTCTCGCCCATTGGATGCTGCTCCACGGCGACTCCTTGGTGGTCTGCACGCAGTGATAGCAGCCCCAAAGCCGGTCTTCGCTCAAGTACCACTCGTGATGGCCCTGGCCGCAATCCTTGCCCTTTGGGATTTGCTCCGCTGCTGCCTGTGGCAGCTGCGCCCGGAGCCATGAACGGAAGCGATAAGGCTGCACCGCGAATACCTCCAGAGCGAATCGTAGTCGGTAGCGCCGTCGGCCCGGCCTACCCGCCGCGCTTCTGTTTGTTTCGCTTTCTGCGCACCTTCGCCTCCGTGATGTATCGGGCTCGATACTCAGGGGGAATCTTCGGATCCCTTGCCCGTCGCTCGACCTCGTCGTCCGAGAGGCCCAGGAACTCGGTTTGGCGCTGATTTCCAGTTCGTTTTCCCATCACCTATTACGGGTCCGAAGTGACGGAAAAGTATGGGTGCCATCGCGGATCGCTTGCTTCCCGCTCCGCTACTTGTGCGCCGGCTTCGCCGCCTTCCGAATCAGCGAGTCCACGTCCTCGCGCTTGGGCACGGGGATCTCGATGGGCTTGCCCTTCTTGGGCTGGGTCTTCTGCTTGGGCCGGTCAGCCATGCGTCATTAGCCTAGTCGCGTGACCGATCCCCTCGAAGGGTGTCGCAAGAAAGTCGAGCGGGCCGGCGAGCACCTTCAGGCGTTTGACAAGGCGGTTCAGGCATGGGGCGACCTCCACCCCTACGGAATCGACCAGCAGCTCGACCCGGATACAAGCGAGCACGTCGTCCGAGTCCGCAAGCTCCGCCACGCCCCACTCATCGACTGGGCCGTCGTCTTGAGCGACGCCATCCATAGCCTTCGCTCCACGCTGGATCATCTCGTTTGCGTGATGGTGCGCCAACCACCCGCCGGTGACTGCGTTGGAACGGGCTTTCCGATCATCTCCAACGCGGCGGATTGGGACCGCAGGCGCAAAGGAAGACTGGCACCCGCCAGCGGCCTCGCCAAGCTCCGGGGCACCGACAGCTGGACTCAATCCACGATCAAGGGGCTCCAGCCGTTCAACGACCGGCAGGAAGCCGGCGGCGGCAACGCCCTGCGGATCCTCAATGCACTCGCCAACATCGATAAGCACCGCGCTTTGCATCTGGCCGAGTTCTTCCTCTACAGCCCCGAGCTTCGCTTTTCTCCATCCCATGCGGGAGAAGTGACGTGGGTCCACCCCGGCGGGCCATTGGAAGATGGCGCTGAAGTGCTGCGGTACCGCTTGGCTTGGGGCTTCGATCAGTCCAAAGTCAAGACGGAGACCAAGCTCGGAGCGGACATAGTCTTCGATCAGGGATCGCCAGCCGACGGCATGAAGATTGCGGGGCTGCTCGGGTGGCTTCGCGACTACGTCGAATGGATCATCGATCTGTTCGGCTACAGGTATTTCGGCGGAGAGCCGCCTAGCGGCTTCGAGCGAACCACGCTCCGCGTCGCCCGAAGCGCAAGCTCCTAGAGCTCCGGCCGAGTCGCCCGCTTGCCATGCAGGCGGTTCAGGGTACATGTCGTGAAGGTATACGTGTGAGGCCGATCACGATCGGGTCATGGCCGTAGAAGCCTCCGGCAACGGGGGAGCTTCGTCGTCTTAGGAGTAGGAGACCCCGGCTAGCCCACATAGGAAGGCTGGCCGGGGCTTGCAGGCAAACAGCTTCCTTGCTGCCAAGCGAAACGCTAAACGACGGCGCGGCGAGGATGCGCCGGTTGGCCGGTCGGAGCCTGGTCCTACCGGGTGGCCCACCCCCGTCCGAACGATTGATGGTGAAATCCGAGCGGAGGCTTGCGAGAGGGTGCTAGGAGACCAGCTCGCCGGCCCGGAGCGAGGCCGAGATCCGCTCGGCAACAGCCTCGCCCGTGAAGCCCACCTCGCGGTGCAGGAGCTCGGGCTTGCCGTGGGTGACGTAGCGGTCGGGAAGCCCGACGCGCATCACCCTGGCGCGCGCGCCAGGGTCCTCGAAGCCCTCCTCGAGCGCCTCGAGCACGCCCGAGCCAAAGCCGCCCGCGAGCACGTTCTCCTCCACCGTCACCAGCAGGTCGTGCGAGCCCGCGAGGCGGGCGACGAGCGCCTCGTCGAGAGGCTTCGCGAAGCGAGCGTCGGCGACCGTGGCGCTTAGCCCATGCTCGGCCAGGATCGCCGCAGCGTCGAGCGCCACTCCGACGCCACTGCCGTACCCCAGCAGGGCGACCCGCTCGCCTTCGCGCAGGATCTCGCCCTTGCCGATCTCGACCGGGTCGGGACGCCCGGGCAGCGCGACGCCGACCGCGGTGCCGCGCGGGTAGCGAATCGCGGCGGGACCGTCGTGGGCAAGCGAGGTGCGCAGCATTCGCACCAGCATCGCCTCGTCACGCGGTGCCATCACGACGACGTTCGGCAGCGGGCGGAGGTAGGAGATGTCGAAGGCGCCGTGGTGAGTCGGCCCGTCGTCGCCGACGAGTCCGGCCCTGTCCAGCGCGAAGACGACGTCGAGGTCCTGTAGGCAGACGTCGTGGACGATCTGGTCGAAGGCACGCTGGAGGAAGGTCGAGTAGATCGCGCAGACCGGCTTGGCGCCCTGGAGCGCCATGCCCGAGGCCATCAGGACCGCCTCCTGCTCGGCGATCCCGACGTCGTAGTACTGATCTGGCAGCTCGTCGGCCAGCTTCTGGAGCCCTGTCCCCCCCGCCATCGCCGCGGTGATGCCGATCACCCGCTTGTCGCGACGAGCCTCCGCGACGAGCGCATCGGCGAAAACCTGCGTGTACTGCGGCGGCTTCGGGGGCGGCGGGGGCTCGAGCTTCTCAGGGGCGATCGCCTCGGGCGAGGCGGTCTCGCGGACGGGCTTGGGCTTGGGCTTCGGCGCCGGGCGGCCCTCGACAATCGAGCCGGGCTTTGCGGCGTGCCACGCCTCCATGCCGGCAAAGCCGCCATCCTCGGCCGCCGCGAACCCCTTGCCCTTGACCGTGTGGATGTGGACGACGACGGGCCGCTCGGCTGCCAGCGCGCTGGCGATCGCGTGGTGCAGGGCGGCGACGTCGTGGCCGTCGATCACGCCGACGTAGGCGAGGTCGAGCTCCTCGAAGAGCAGGCCTGGCGCCCAGTAGGCCTTGAGCGCCGACTTGATCTCCGGGCCGAGCCTGCTGATCCGCCGCCCGAGTCCCATCGGCAGACGGGTCAGTCGCTCCTCGACGTCCTCGCGGGCGTGGAAGAGGCGCGGGTTGAGCCGGACGCGGTTGAAGTAGCCCGAGAGCGCGCCGACGTTGGGCGAGATCGACATCCCGTTGTCGTTGACGACGATCACCATCGGGGTCTGCAGCCCACCGGCGTTCTGGAGCGCCTCGAAGGCGACCCCGCCGGTCAGCGCGCCGTCGCCGACGACCGCGACGACGCTGCCGTCGGGGCCGACGCCGCGGCGCATCGCCTCCTTGAGGCCGACTCCGTAGCCGATCGCCGTCGAGGCGTGACCGGCGCCCATGATGTCGTGCTCGGACTCGGCTATCGAGCAGAAAGGAGCCAGGCCGCCGTACTGGCGGATCGTCTCGAGCCGGTCGCGGCGCCCCGTGAGGATCTTGTGCGGGTAGGCCTGGTGGCCGACGTCCCAGAGGATCTTGTCGCGGGGCGAGTCGAGCAGGCTGTGGAGCACGGTCGCGAGCTCGCAGGTGCCGAGATTGGCGCCGAAGTGCCCGCCGATCTCGCCGATCGTCGAGATGATCAGCTCGCGCATCTCCTGGGCGACCTGAGCCAGCTCGGCGTCGCTCAGGCCGCTGAGGTCAGCCGGGCCGCCAATCCCCGGGAGCAGCGGCTCGCGGCCCGCCGTGACGGGCGGTTGAGCCGGATCGGGCGGAGCGGCGTTGGCCCGCAGGATGCGTTCCCGGGCGGCCTGCTCGGGCCCGCGCGGCGGGTTGTCGCTCGGGGCGCTCAACGCTGCCTCGTGTGAATGAAGTCGGCGATCAATCTGAGGTCCTCGGTGCGGCCATCCGCTCCGTCGAGCGCCGCCAGCGCCTGCGCATGCGAGCGCGCCGCGAGCTCGCGGGCGCCCTCGAGGCCGAATCTGCTGACATAGGTGAGCTTGCCATGGCGCTCGTCCGATCCCTGCGGCTTACCGAGCTCGCGATCGCTTCCCGTGACGTCGAGGATGTCGTCGACGATCTGGAACAGCACGCCAAGCTCATCCGCGAAGCGTTCATAGGGGATTCTGTCAACTTCGCTCACCCCGCCCAGGTGGAGCGGGATCGCGACGCTCGCCGAGATCAGCCGGCCGGTCTTTCGCGCGTGCAGCTCACGCAGCTCGAGCGGCGCCTCAGGCCGGCTCGCCGCACCGATCACGTCGAGGTACTGGCCCCCCACCATGCCGTCGACCCCGGTCGCTCCGCTGAGCTCGGCGAGCGCCGCCAGGACGCGTTCGGGCTCGCCATGCTGACGTTCGCAGAGCAGCCGGATCGCTTCCGCGAAGAGCCCGTCGCCGGCGAGGATCGCGACATCCTCGCCGCGCGCGCGATGCAGGGTCGGACGGCCGCGACGTGTGTCGTCGTCGTCCATCGCCGGCAGGTCGTCGTGAATCAGCGAGTAGGTGTGGACGAGCTCGACGGCCGCCGCCGCGGGCACCACCCGCTCCGGGTCGAGCCCGATCGCGCGCGCAGTCGCCAGCGTGAGAACCGGCCGAACCCGCTTGCCCCCGGCCAGCAGCGAGTAGAGCATCGCCTCGTCGAGTCCGGCCGTCTGTGGCCCGACCGAGAAGCGCAGTTGCCCGAGGTAGTCCTCGATCAGCTCGCGCAGGTCGTCGGGATAGTCGGCGCTCAGTCCGAGCCCTCGGCGACGGCCCGCTGGGCGCGATCGACTTCGGCCCCGGCCGCCGCAACCAGATCGGCAGCCTCGCCGGCCAACTCAGCGGCGCGCTCGTCGCTCAGCTCGGGGTCGCGGAGCGCCAGGGCAAGCTCGCCGAGCCGCTGGGCTGTCACCTCGATCCGAGCTCCAGCGGAGGTTGGGGCGGGGGCGCTCGGTGGCGAGGCGTCGGAGTCAGATGGCGAGCCGTCCGGCGGCTTCAGGGCGTTCGGGTCCGCGGCGAGCCGGTCGGGCTCGGCGCGACCAGCTGCCTCCGAGGGCACGATCTCGTTGTCGGGATCTGTGGAACCCGGAATCGGCGTCGTCGGGCCTTCGAGCGGGTCAACGGGGTCGCGCCCGGGATCGCTCTCGCTCACGACCCGACCTGCTCGCGTGCCACGGCGCCCAGGATCCCGTTGACGAAGCCAGGGGCCTCGGCGCCGCAGTACTCCCGGGCAAGCGCAACGGCCTCGTCGATCGCCACCTCGATCGGGATGTCCTCGCGGTGGCGGATCTCGTACAGCGCAACGCGCAGGACGTTGCGATCGAGCGCGGCCAGCCGGTTGAGGTCCCACCCGTGGGCCCTCGCGGCGATCTCGCTGTCGAGCTCGCTCGCATGGTCGTCGACCCCGGTGGTGAGATCCCTGGTGAAGGGCCGCGCGCTCGGCAGCAGCTCGTCGAGTGAGCGGCCGGTGACGTCGCGCTGGTAGAGGGCGAAGACCGCGTCTCGGCGCTGTTCGGAGCGACGCATCGCTCCAGCTTACGGCGGCAACGCTCGGGAGCTCTCGCGGTCAGGCGCGCGAGACGTACTCGCCGCTGCGAGTGTCGACCCGGACGCGCTCGCCCTCGGCGATGAACAGCGGCACGGCGATCACGACGCCGGTCTCGAGCGTCGCGGGCTTGCTGCCACCGCCCGAGGCGGTGTCACCCTTCAGGCCCGGGTCGGTCTGGGTGACGGCCAGGTCGACCGCGCTGGCGACCGAGACTCCGGCGGGGCGCTCGTCGACGAACAGCACGTCAACCTCATCGTTGGGCCGCACCCAGCGCATCCCGTCGCCGGCCGACTCCATCGGGATCTCGGTCTGCTCGTAGTTGTGTGAGTCCATGAACGTCGCCATCCCCGCGGCTTCGTAGAGGAACTGCATCTTGCGGCTCTCGGTGCGCACCGGCCGGAACTTCTCGCCGGCGCGAAAGGTCTTGTCCTGGACGCTGCCGTCCTCGACGCGGCGCAGCTTCGTGCGCACGAACGCGCCGCCCTTGCCCGGCTTGACGTGCTGGAACTCGACGATCCGAAAGATCTGCCCGGCGACCTCGATGTGGGCGCCGTTCTTGAACTGATTCGTGGAAATGGACATATGGTGATACCTTCGCCGTGATGCTGCGGCTGGATGGATACGTAAGGGTGTCTCGCGTCGGCGCGCGTGCGGGCGAAGGCTACATCTCGCCCGACGTTCAGCGCGAGGCGATCGCGAGCTACGCCAAGGAGCTGGGGGGCGAGGTCGTCGCCTGGCACGACGATCAGGACTTCACCGGCGGGAACATGGACCGGCCGGGCTTCCAAGCGATCCTCGAGCGGCTGCGAGCCGGCGAGACGGACGGGATCGTCGTGATGAAGGTGGACCGCTTCGCCCGCTCGGTAGCCGACGGGGCGGGCGTCGTGAGGGAGATCGTCAACGCCGGGCAGGTCTTCGCCTCCTACCTTGAGCGGATCGACCCGCGAACGCCGGAGGGTCGCTACATGCTGACGAGCTTCCTGGCGAACGCGGAGCTGTACCTCGATCAGACGAAGGCGGGCTGGCAGACGAGCAAGCGTCGGGCGATTGCCCGCGGCGTCCACATCGGGCCGACGCCGGTCGGTTATCGGCGGGAGCCATCCCGACCGCTCATCGTCGATCCGGTCTACGGGCCGGCGATCACGGCCCTGTTCGAGCGGGCGAAGACCGAACCCTCGGGAGCCGAGCTGGCGCGATTCATGACCACTCGGGCGCCGCGCAAGGGTGGGCAGCCGTGGCAGTCCTCGGAGATTCGTCGCTGGCTCCGTAACCGGGTCTATCTCGGCGAGGTCCGCTACGGGGACCACTTCGCCAACCCGCAGGCCCACGAGCCGCTGACGAGCGCTGAGGCGTTCGCAGAGGCTCAGAGAGCGCCCGGACGCCAACGGCGCAACGGCGGGAGCCCCTTCCTGCTCTCGGGCCTCGTGCGCTGCTCCTGCTGCCGATACTCGATGAGTGGGTTCAACCACGGTGGCGCCGGCGATACCCGCGTCTACCGATGCGGCCGGGCGAAGACCCGTGGTTGCTCGGAAGCTTCGGTGATCGTCGCCGAGCGGCTCGAGGAACACGTTGTCGGACTTGTCCGCGAGCACCTTCACGGCCTGAGGTTGGAGGCTTCGGAGGCCGGTATCGACC
>JACDBR010000263.1 GCA_013694825.1 Solirubrobacterales bacterium | reverse complement strand
GGTACAGGCCTTGGACCGGCGTCGAGTACTGGCTCAGCAGCGGCGAGGGTCGCATGAACGCCATCTGGTCGAGGCCCTGCTCGCCCTGGAAGATCGAGCCGTCTACGAGTCCGAAGATGCGCTCGAGGTCGGGCGGCGCGAGCACCTCGCGCTCGACGATCGCGTCGGGGACGTTGGGTGCGTAGCGCGCCAGGTGCTCGACGCAGGCGTCGGCGTAGCGCTCGCGCGCGTCGCCTTCCCAGGCCTCCTCGCCGGGCGGCCCGTACTGAGTGAACATCGTCATCACCCTGGGTCGTGGGGAGGCGCTGAGGTCGGTTCCATGCGCGGAGAGCGTCGTGCAATTGACTACAAGGTCAACCAGGAGTCTGAGGAGACTGCGCGGAAACGGCGGATCTGCGGCATGAAATTCGGATCCAGCCGGGATCGGAAGACGCCAGGCGTCCTGTCATGCTGTGGCTTGCGGGCCGCCGGAGCTAGCCGTCGCGCCCCGAGGGAAGCCCAGGGGGACCTCCGGCGGGATGCCGGCGACGAGGAGAGGCAACGATGTCCAAGCAATCGACCACCAGGACTCCGCGCTCGGAGCCCTCGCTCAGCGACCATTCGGCCGAGCGCTCGGAGGCGAGCGTCTCGCCGGCGAACCAGCGACTCCAGCGTCTCGCCCGCGAGCACCTGATGTTGCACTTCTCCGACATGGCGGCCTACGGCGAGGGCAACGAGGTGCCGCTGATCGTCGAGGGCGAGGGCTGCCGGGTCACCGACGCCGCCGGGCGCAGATACATCGACGGCCTCTCCGGCCTCTACTGCCTCAACCTCGGCCACTCCCACGGAGCCGAGATCGGCGAGGCAGCCGCCGAGCAGATGGCGCGACTTCCGTTCGCCTCGAACTGGACCGTCGCCCACCCGCCCTCGATCGAGCTCGCGACCCGGCTCGCGGAGCTCGCGCCGTCGAACCTCAACCGGGTCTTCTTCACCTCCGGCGGGTCCGAGTCGGTCGAGTCGGCCTGGAAGCTGGCCCGCCAGTGGCACGAGGCCAACGGCCAGCCGCAGCGGCGCAAGGCGATCGCGCGCCGCGACGCCTACCACGGGGTGACGCTCGGGGCGCTCTCGTTCACGGGCATCCCCGTCTGTCGCACCGCCTTCGAGCCGATGGCGATCCCCGTCACCCACGTCAGCTCGACGAACGCGTACCGCCATCCCCGGGGCGATGACCCGGAGGGCTTCCGCAAGGCGCTGCTCGACGAGATCGAGTCGGAGATCGAGTTCCAGGGCCCCGAGACCGTGGCGCTGATCATCGCCGAGCCGGTCCAGAACGCCGGCGGCTGCCTCGTGCCGCCGCCCGGCTACTGGCAGGGCCTTCGCGAGCTCTGCGACCGCCACGGGATCCTGCTCTGCTCCGACGAGGTTATCTGCGCCTTCGGCCGGCTCGGGGAGTGGTACGGCGCCCAGCGGCTCGGCTACCAGCCCGACCTGCTGACCTTCGCCAAGGGGCTGACCGGAGCTCACTTCGCGATGGGCGGGGTGATGATCTCCGACAAGGTCGCCGCGCCCTTCCTCGACGGGCGCGCCGACTACCTCAACGGGCTCACCTTCGGTGGCCACCCGGTCGGCTGCGCGGTGGCGATGAAGGCGCTCGACATCTACGAGCGCGATGACGTGCTCGGCAACGTGCGCTCGAACGAGAAGGTCGCCGAGCAGCAGCTCGCGAGCCTCTGCGACATCCCGATCGTCGGCGACGTGCGCGGGATGGGCCATTTCTGGGCGCTCGAGATCGTCCGCGACGCCGAGACTCGCGAGCCGTTCGAGGGCGAGGTGGCCGAGTGGCTGCTCAAGGACGTGCTCTCGGAGAAGCTCTGGGAGGAGGGCCTCGTCTGCCGGCTCGACGACCGCGCCGAGCCGATCGTCCAGATCGCCCCGCCGCTGACCGCGGGCCCGGAGCTCTTCGAGGAGATCACGCAGATCCTGCGCCGCGGGCTCGAGCACGCCGCCGAGCGCGCGGGCGAGCGCGGCTAGGCAGAAGGCCGAATCCGGGCGGCTGTGTCCCTGAGCAGGGGCGGGCGAGGATGAGCGGGGGCGGATCGATCGCGACCCGGCTGGAGGTCGGCCGGCCGGCCCCGGTCGCCGAGCTGGCAAATCGCGAGTGGGATGCGATCGTCGTAGGCGGCGGCCACAACGGCCTCACAGCGGCCGCCTACCTGGCCCGCTCGGGCAAGCGGGTGATCGTGCTCGAGCGCCGCGAGCGGCTCGGCGGGGCGGCGACGCTCGAGCGGCCGTTCGCCGATCAACGCATCTCGATCAGCCCCTGCGCCTACGTCGTCGGCCTGCTCGACGAGCGCGTGATCGCCGAGCTCGGACTGCGCCGCCGCGGGCTGCGCCACTGGACGGCCGATCCGAACCTCTGGGCCCCGTTCGAGGACGGCAGCTCCTTCGCCCAGTACCTCGACCCCGAGCGCACCCAGGCGAGCCTCGCCGCGCTCGGCGTCTCGGCCGGCGACATCGAGGGCTACTGGGCCTGCGAGGCCCTCTTCGATCGTGCCCGGCGGGCGCTTCGCAAAGGGCCCCGCGACGCCTGGATCGGAGAGTCGCCGAGCCGGGCGGAGATCGAGGAGCTGCTGGGCGGCGAGCGGGAGCTGATCGACCTCGTCTTCGAGGCCTCGATCGCCGAGGTGCTCGATGCCCATCTCTCCGACCAGCGGCTGAAGGATGCGCTCTTCGGGGCCGGGATCATCGGAAGCTGGGCCGGCCCGAAGGACCCCGGTACCGCCTCGATCAAGCTGATGCACCACTCGGGCGAGCTCGACGGGCTCGGCGCCACCTGGGGCTACGTCGAGGGCGGCATGGGGATGGTCTCCGTCGCGATTGCCGAGGCGGCACGCGAGGCCGGGGCGGCGCTGTGCTGCGGCGTGCCCGTGGCCGAGATTGCGCCGGGCGAGGGCGTCGTGCTCGAGGACGGCACGCGCCTGCGCGCCGCGATCGTCGTCTCCAACGCCGATCCGAAGCGTACCCTGGGGTTGCTCGACGGAGCCAAGGTCGATCCCGGCTTTCGCGCCCGAGTCGAGGCCTGGAAGGTTCGCAGCCCGGTGGTCAAGCTGAACGCGGCGCTCGAGCGGCTGCCGTCGTTCACCGCGGCCCCCGGCGAGAGCTGGCCGGCGCGGGCGA
>JACDBR010000244.1 GCA_013694825.1 Solirubrobacterales bacterium | reverse complement strand
GGCTGGTGCCGGCGATGATCACCGGCTCGCCGCGAAGCTCGGGGCGGCGCAGCAGCTCGACCGAGAAGTAGAAGGCGTCCATGTCGAGGTGGGCGATCGTCCGCTTGGCGGTCATTGCGGTGCGATCGTAAGTGGCGCGGAGGTCGGTCCCTGGCGGCGTATAGCCGCGGGCGGCGGCGGGACCGCCAGGACCTGGCGCGCGGTCAGGTGGCGGGTGGTGACGGCGGCAACGGTGGCCCTGGGCCCCGGGAAGACGGCGGCCCCTGGCCGCGCTTGGCTGACGGGCCCTCGCCGCCTTCAGGCGTCGGTCCGTCGTCGGCGTCAGGCGGCGGCGACCCATCCGCAGGTTCAGATGCTGAAGGCGGCGGCCCCGAGCCAAAGCGCCGCTCGTAGGCGAAGGTGATCGCGAACAGCGCCAGGCCGATCGCGAGCAGGATCGCGCCGGTGAGGTAGACCTTCGGCTGGATCTGGGTCAGGAGCGCGACGGAGATCCCGATCCCGATCGGCGGGATGAAGACCGGCACCTTGAAGTGGTCGTGCTCGACGGGGTCGCGCCGGCGTAGCACGAGGACGCTGGTGTTGACGAAGATGAAGACGATCACCAGCAGCAGCACCGTCGTGTTGGCGAGCTGGCTCAGGTTGCCGTAGATGATCAGCCCGGCGCAGAGCAGCGTCGTGAAGGCGATCGCCACGAATGGCGTCCGCCGGCCTGGCAGCACGCGGCCGAAGATGCCCGGCAGCACGCGCTCCTCGGACATTCCGTAGAGCAGCCGCGAGGCCATGATCATGTTGATCAGCGCACCGTTGACCAGCGCCAGCAGCCCGATCGCCGAGAAGACCTTGATGGGGATGTCGAGCGGACCCTGCCTGACGACTTCCAGCAGCGGCGCCGAGGAGTTGGCGAGGCCATTGGTCGGCACCACCATCGAAGCGCCGATCGTGACCAGCAGGTAGATGGCGCCGGCGATCCCGACGCCCATGAAGATCGTGCGAGGGAAGGTGCGGCGCGGGTCGACCGTCTCCTCGGCGACGTTGACCGAGTCCTCGAAGCCGATCAGCGCGTAGAAGGCGAGCGTCGCTCCGGCGAGGATCAGACCGAGCGGAGTGTCGCCCTGCTTGAACTCGAACGCCCTCGAGGGCTCGGCCTCGCCGTTGAGCACCGCAACCGCGCAGATCACGATGATCAAAATCAGTCCAGTGATCTCGACCAGCGTGAAGCCGACGTTCAGCTTGACCGATTCGGAGATCCCGCGCAGGTTGACGAGCGAGATCAGGAGCAGCGCTCCGAGGGCCGCCAGCACGACCTCGATGTCGACGAACACCTTCAGGTAGTCGCTGCCGAACCCCGTCGTCAGCGTCGCCGCCGAGGTCACGCCCGAGGCCATTACGGCGAAGGCGACCATGAAAGCGAGAAAGCGGTTGCCAAAGGCCTTCTTGACGTAGAGGGCGGCGCCGCCGGCTCGGGGGTACTTGGAGACCAGCTCGGCGTAGGAGGCGGCGGTGATGAAGGCCATGACGAGCGCGAGCATGAACGGGGCCCAGATCGCGCCGCCGACCTCGCCGCCGACCTCGCCGACCAGCGCGTAGATGCCGCCGCCGAGGATGTCGCCGACGATGAACAGCAGGAGCAGCTTCGGGGTGATCGCCCGATTGAGCTGGGTCTCGTCCGCCTCGGTCGCGCTGCGGTACTCCCCCGGGCGCGTCGACGAGCTGCCGGGTACCGGCACTCCCCTTGAACCACCTCTCCCTGCCATCTGGCGAGAACCTACCCCTTTTGGGGGCGACTCGACGCCGCCGCAGGGTGTGCCTACGCCGTGGGGCGGGTCGAGCGGGCCGGGTCGAGCAGGCCGAGCCCGGCGAGCGTCGCGGCAAACAGACCCGCGGCGAGCAGGTATGGCACCGCATCGGAGGTGATGTCGGCGAGCGACGCTCCCGCCGATCCGCCGATCACCTGGCCCCCCGCCCAGGCGAGGTTGACGAGTGCGAAGGCGAAGCCCTGGTCGAGCCCGCTCGCCTCCGCGACGTCGGAGAGCAGGGCCATCGCCGGCGCCCAGAAGGTCGCCAGCGAGACGACGGTCGCGATCACGGCGAGCGCCAGCAGCACGATCGTTTCCGGCAACGTGAGAGCTACCGCCGCGACGATCGAGCCAACGAGGCCGGCGCGCATCGGCGCCAGACGGCCGCGGCGGTCGGAGGCGCGGCCAAAGGCGCGGCTGGCGATCGCCTCGACGCCGGCCGCGACGAGGAATACGGTGCCGACCGCGGCGCCCGACGCGCCGAGCTCGTCGAGGCGAAGCGGCGCCAGGACGTTCAGCAGCCCCGAGAACAGCGACGGCAGGGCGACGAGCCAGAAGGCGGCGAGTACGCCCGGCCGGGTCATGCTGCGGAGGACCGTGGCGAAGCCGGGCGGCGGCACGGGGGCGGCGGCCGGAATCCGCAGTGCCCAGGCCGCGAGCGCGGCGGCCAGCACGGCGACCGCGGAGAAGACGAGCTGCGGGCTGAGCGCGGTGGCGAGCCCACCGACGACGGGGCCGAGCAGCGCGCCGGCGATAGCGAAGGCGAGGGCTCCGCCCAGCATCTCGCCGCGGCGCTCACGTGGAGCGGCGGCGACGAGCCAGGTCAGGGCGCCGGCCCAGGTGCACGCGCCCCCGATTCCCTGGACGAAGCGGGCGAGATCGAGCAGGACGATCTCCTCGGCGAAGCCGAAGGCGACGCAGGAGACGCTCGTCAGGCCTAGTCCGATCAGCAGCGTCGGGCGCACCCCGAGCCGGGCGGCGAGGTAGCCGCTCGGGATCGCCCCGAGGAAGGTCCCGGCGGCGTAGGAGGCGCTCAGGATCCCGGCCGCGGACTTGGAGATCCCGAGGTCGGCCGTGTACAAAGGCAGAAGCGGCGTGATCGCCGCGAAGAACATGGTGTCGACGACCACCGCTGCCGCGACGAGAAAGAAAAGCCGCCGCATCACGCCGGCCACGCTAGGGAGTCGAATAGGGTGCGCCTCGATGCACGGTGAGCGCGTTCAGGTCGGCCGGGTGGTCGATGAGGCCTTCAAGCTCTACGGCCAGTACGCCGGGCCCCTGCTGGGCAGCGCGGCGGTCGTGCTCGGCCTCGTCGGACTGCTGAACGGGCTGCTCGCGACGACCGGCTCGCTGGTCTGGTTGTTCGTCGGGACCGTGCTGTCGCTGATCGCGACGACGCTCTACTCGGGCTTCGTCGTCAAGCTCGTCGAGGATGTTCGCGACGGCCGCCGCGACTTCACCGTCGGCGACCTGTTCCGGGCCGCCTCGGCCTTCGTCGGCGCGCTGATCATCAACAGCATCCTTTGGGGCCTCGGCGTCGGCCTCGGGCTCCTCCTGCTGATCGTCCCGGGGCTCTTCCTGCTGACGATCTGGGCAGTCACGGCGCCAGCGATCGTGATCGAGAACCGAGGGCCGATCGAAGCCTTCCGCCGCAGCGCCGAGCTCGTCAAGGGCGACGGCCTGGCCGTCTTCGGGACGATGCTCGTCGCCTTTCTCGTCACGCTCGGGATCGGCTTCATCATCGGTGGGCTCGGCCTCGCGCTGGGCGACGGCGGGCGGATCGTGCTCTCGGCGATCGGCAACATCATCGCCGCGCCGATCTTCGCCCTCGTCACGGCGATCGTCTTCTTCGACCTGCGCGGGGACCCGGCCGGGGCGGCCGGCGAGCCTGAGGCGCCGGGTGAAGGCCGCGAGAGCGTGCCCTCCTAGTCGCAGAGCGCCGCGAGCACCGCCAGCGCCACCTCGGCTCGAGGCCGCAGCGAATCGCGAAGCACGTACTCCTCGGGCGCGTGGGCACGGC
>JACDBR010000217.1 GCA_013694825.1 Solirubrobacterales bacterium | reverse complement strand
AGCCGGGCGACACGATCGTCTGCGACTCCGGCGACCACGCCTCGATCCTCGACGGAGCGACCCTGTCCGGCGCCCGCATGCGACCCTTCCGCCACAACCGCAGCGACAAGCTGGAGCGGATGCTGGGTCGAGCGGTCGAAGACGGCGGTGGCATCCTGGTTGTCGTCGACGGCGTCTTCTCGATGGAGGGCGACATCTGCCCGCTTCCCGAGGTCGTCGAGCTGGCCGAGCGCTACGGCGCCCGACTGCTGGTCGACGAGGCCCACGGGGTGGGCGTGCTCGGCGAGCGGGGAGCCGGCGCCTGCGAGCTCTTCGGGCTCGAGGACCGCGTCGACCTGCGGATGGGGACCTTCTCCAAGAGCCTTGCCTCCTGTGGCGGCTTCATGGCCGGGCCGGCCGACGTCATCGAGTACCTCCGGGTCGCCTCACGCGCCTTCCTTTTCACCGCTGCCGGCGTCCCCTCGGCGGTCGGGTCGGCGCTCGCCGCCTTGCGGGTGATCCGTGCGGAAGGTCCCGAGCTGCTCGGTCGCCTGCTCGCCAACGCCGCCTACCTGCACCGCGGCCTCGCCGAGCTTGGGCTGCGCGTCGTCGAGCCGACCCGGCTTCCGGATGGAAGCGAGGCCCTGACCGCGATCGTGCCCGTGGTCGTCGGCGACGACTGGCTCTGCGTGCGCCTGTGGAAGGCGCTTTACGAGGCCGGCGTCTATACGAACGTCGCCCTGCATCCAGCGGTGCCGCCGGCCGGAGCGCTGCTTCGGACCTCGCTGATGGCGACCCACGAGCGCGAGCACCTCGACCGTGCGCTGGCGATCTTCGAGCGCGTGATCGCGGACTTCCCGGAGCTCCGCGAAGTCGCCTGACGCCGCCGGGCCGCCGCGCGACGGGCAGTCGGCCCGCCGATCGGAGGGCACGCCCTAGCCGTTCGGACGCACCGTCGTAACTATCCGCACCGGCCGAAAGGGCCGCTACACCGGGCTTGCCGAGGAAAATGCTGCTCTTAGCGGACGGCTCGGGCCGAGTGCGGCAATACACGTTGATTCTCCCCCCGCCGAGCCTTAAGTTGCGCAACGTGCCGGACGCACTCGCGGCAGGGAGCGATCGGAACGGACCCACAGGGAAGTGACCAGCCGCTAACCCGGCTGGAGCCCGTTTCGCGCACCTCCGTGGCCGCTGGCCAGCGGGTGCACTGGCGCTTTAGACAATTCCCACCACTACCTCTTCGGAGGAGGAGAGCACATGCAAACTGCTACTTCGATCGCCCCTGCCAGCGACCCGCAGCACATTCAGGCGCTGGCTCGAGCCAACCGGGTCAGACTGGCCCGAGCGTCGCTCAAGCGACAGGTGGCCGGGGGCACGGTTGAGGTCGCGAGGGTGGTGCGTGAGTGTCCCTGGGAGGCTGAAACGATGAGCGTCGGCGAATTGCTGAGAAGCCAGCAGCGATGGGGCCGCACGCGTTCGCGCAAGTTCCTCTCAGACCTCGAGCTGAGCGAGAACCGCCAGCTCGGAAGGCTGACCGCGCGTCAGCGCAATGTCGTCGCACGCGAGCTCGAGGCCAAGTCCCGGGCCCGCCCGAGTGTCGGCGAGCGCCCGCAGGAGGCCCTCAGCGCAGCCTGAAGCGACAGGGGGATGCGGGACGTGTCCCGTCCCGCGCCCGCGTCCCCCGCTTCCTAGCGCAGCTTGATGCTCTGACCCGAGCGCCGGCGAAAGGCGTAGACGAAGGTGGCGCCCGCCGCAACGCCGCAGATGAGCGCCGCGACGACCCGACCGACCGGCGGCAGCAGGCCGGGCAGCAGCACGTAGAGCACCGCCAGCACGACGATGCCGACCAGCGAGCCGAGCAGGGTCGAGTGGGAGCGATAGCCGGAGAAGTGCTCGCGCACCGTGAGCTCGAGCCCGGCCAGCGAACAGAGCGCAAGACCGGTCCCGATCAGGGTCGTGCTCCGCGATCCACCGGCGAAGAACCCGACGCCGAGCATCACGAGCCCGACGAGCACGACGAGCTCGACCAGCGGAAAGGAGCCCCAAGGCGCGGGCGGCGGTCCCTCCGGGTCGCGGCGCCCCGATGCTGCGACTTTCGGCTGTTCGAGCGACGCCGGCGGCGATTCGGCGGCGGCCGGCCGGGCCCGCGGGGTGGGGCGCTTGCGTCGCTTCTTGGAGCGGTTGCTCACCGGGCGCCTCCGGCTAGACGAGGATCCAGCCGGCACGCGGCGATCCGGGCGCCTGGAGCGGCTTCGAGGCGGTGGGAAGGGGCAGCGCCGCGAGGGCGTGCCCCTCGGCTAAGGGACAGCCCGATGAGACCTTGACCCGCCACCAGTTCATCAGCATGCCGACGATGCCCCAGCGCGGTCGGACGTGGAAGTGCTTGCAGCCGGGATCGCCGAGATGCTCATTGGAGATGAGGCTCCAGCGGTGCTGCTCGGGGTCGGCGATCATCTGCTCGACCCGTACCCGGCTCTCCTCCTCGGCGTCGGCGCGCCTGTAGAGCTCGGCGCGGACTTCGGCGATTCGCGAGACCAGGGCGTCGCGGGTGCGCTCGAGCTCGGCGATGCCGAGTAGCCTCGGCCCACCGGCCGCGCCGACCCGCCAATCGATGCCTGCGGCACGGCGGGGAAATCCTGTGGTGAAGAGGCCGGAGAGCTCGGTCTCGAGGTCGGCGATCTGGCCGCGCAGGTCGCGGCGGGCGGCGCGTTCGAGCTCCGCGGGCGCGAGCGGCAGCCGAGCCGGGGCGACGAGCTCGGCCGCACGCAGGACGCGAGGGACATCGGGCTCGGTGAGCGTCTGGGTATCAATCAGCGTCTGTGTCATCTCGGCCACCTTCCGGTGGGATCGAAGGGACGTGCCGAGCACCCCTCGGAGGTGCTCCTCCTCTCGAAGGAGAAAGTGTAGCCAGGCTCTGGGCTTCATCCGCCGGTTCCCGGATCTCCGCCAGGAGGTCCGGCGCCCCGCGACCAAAGTGGCGTCCTGGGCGCCGCGCGAGCCCGCTGCCTCTCAGGCCGACATCAACTCGGCGACCACCCAGATCGCCTCCTCGAGGGCGATCGCCGGCACGCCGCTGACCCCCAGAGCGCAGATCCGGCTCGCCTCCGTCGTCTTGGCCACCTCGACGCTCGCCGCCGGCAGCCCGAAGAGCAGCGAGAGAACGCGGCTGCGGTCGGCGATCACCAGCGTCCCCTCGGGCAGCTCGCCGGGCCTGCCCTCGAGCCTCTCGCCCGGCCTTGAGCCGCGCACGCCGGGCAATCCGTCGAGCTGGTCGTCGTCGAAGGCGCGCACAGCGACGTGGGTCTCGAGGGTGGCGATCATCAGCGCGTCGGCCGGCAGGCCGCGGCTTCGCAGGCCACCGTGCGCAATGCGCTCGAAGCTCGCCTGCTCGACCGGCGTCCGGCTCTCGTCCGGATCGAGGCCGATGTGGCGAAAGAAGACGCGGTAGGCCCAGGGGATCGGCCGGTGGCGCAGGTTGACCGCGGTCGCGCCGTTGATCGAGTCGGCGACGCGTCCCAGGTTGGCCCGCACGGGGCGCGGGCTGCGCCGGGCTCCGGCCTCCACGCGCGCACTGCACAGCGAGACCCCCGAGAGCTCCGCTTCGAGCTCCGGATCGATCGGTCCGAGCTCGATTCGCAGCCCGTCCGCTCTGGGGTCCGTGCTCACCGGTAGGTCTCCGCCCGCAGCTTGGAATCGCGTACCAGCTGCTCGACGGCGGCCGTCAGCCCCTGCGCGGAGACCTCCTGCTCGCTGATCGAGGCGCCCGCCAGGATCCCCCCCGGGTAGGCGAAGGCGACGGTAGGGCAGCCTCCGACCCGGTAGAGGTTGGAGACCGCGCCGTCGGCGTCCCAGCCGACCGGAATCTCCCAGCCCCGCTCGGCGACCACCTTGGCCGCGTCCTCGCGGTCGTCGCGGATATCGATCGACAGAAAGCCCACCTCGTCGCCGAAGCTGGCGGCGACCCGATCGACGACGTCCTGCGAGGGAAGGCACTGCCCCCCCTGCGCAAACCAGAACGAGATCACCAGCGGGCGGTCGAAGAAGTCGCAGACCCGGATCACCTGCTCCAGCTCGACCTCGCAGGCCGGCGTTCGCCGGCTGTCGGCCGGGCAGGGCGTCTGTGAGGACTCGCAGTCGTCCTGGAAGATGTTGGCGTCGCCCTCCTGAGAGCCGAGCAGCGTGGGGACGGCGAACTCCGGCATCGGCCCGCCCCCCTCCGTCGAGACCGTGCCGAGGACGCCCGCCTCCTCGCCGCTCAGCGCGTTGTAGGCGGCGATCGCCGCCAGGGCGACGAAGGCGACGCCGACCAGCAACGAGTAGCGGGCCCCGGAGCGCTTGCCGGGCTCGTCGCGCTCGTCGCTTTCCTCGGGCTCCTCGCCGGGCCGGTGACTCATCCAGAGCCGGCCCGAGTCGGCCGCCGCAGGCGCATAGGATGGCGCGCCGGAGCGCCCCAGCGCTCGGCCCAGACGAGCGCCGCGGGCAGCACGATCATCACCCCGGCCAGTGAGACCAGCAGGTCGAGCACGGTGACGAGACCGAAGTCGCGGACCATCGGGATGTCTGTCGCCAGCAGCGTCGCGAAGCCGGCGGTCGCGGTGAGCCCCGAGGCCAGCACGGCGACGCCGGTGCGCGAGTAGGCCCGCCGCAGCGCCTCAGCGACCCCGAGTCCCGAGCCGCGCTCCTCGTGGTATCGCGAGGAGAGCAGGACGCTGAACTCGGTAGCGATCGCGATCACGAGCGCGCCCAGCGTCGCCGACATCGGGTTGAGCGCCACGTCCAGGATCCCCAGCCCACCCAGCACGAACTCCGCCAAGGCGAAGACCAGGCCCGCCCAGCCGGTCGCCAGCACGATCGGAATCAGCGGCACGAGCGCCCGCCGCGGCGATCGGTAGAGCGCCAGCAGCACGAGCGCCACCGCCAGCAGGCCGACGCCGGAGAGCAGGTAGCGGTTGCCCGACAGCTCGCCGTTGGCGTCTGCCGCCAGTACCGGCAGGCCGACGAGCGCGGCGTCGACCCCGGGCGGCGGCCCGCCCTCGGCGTCGATCTCCGCCCTGATCTGGTCGATCAACTCCGCCTGCTCGTCGAAGGGCATGACGCGGATCCCGAAGGCGATCACGGCGGTGTCGCCGAACTCGCCGGTCTCGGGGTCCGTCTCGATCACCGCCTGGGCGAACTGCGGTGGCAGCAGTCCGAGGATCGAGTCGATCTCTCGTTCATCGGGGATCTCGCCGCTCGAGGCGACGATGTCCGAGAGCGACGCCGCCGGGCAGATGTCGGTTCCGCCACTGGCACAGGTCTCCTCGGGGTCGAAGCCGCCGTCGGCTAGGACCCGGGCCTGAAGGTCCTGCATCCAGGCGATCACCTCGGGATCGCTGGGATCGTCGGCGGTGACCGTGACGTCGAGCTCACCCGAAA
>JACDBR010000201.1 GCA_013694825.1 Solirubrobacterales bacterium | reverse complement strand
TCAGCGCGGCGCGCGAGGCGTTGCCGGCCTGGCGCGGCGTCAGCGTGATCGAGCGGGCCCGCCGGCTCTTCGCGCTGCGCCAAGGGCTCGACGAGCGCCGTGAGGACCTCGCCCGCTCGGTGACGATCGAGATGGGCAAGACGATCGCCGACGCCCGAGCCGAGGTGGCGCGAATGATCGAGATGGTCGAGGCCGCCTGCGCGATCCCGACGACGATGCAGGGCCGCGTGATCGAGGACGTCTCACGCGGCGTCGACTGCGAGACGGTGCGACAGCCGGTCGGGGTCTGCGCGGCGATCGTCCCGTTCAACTTTCCGGCGATGGTTCCGTTCTGGTTCCTGCCGTTCTCGATCGCCTGCGGCAACTGCTTCGTGCTCAAGCCCTCCGAGCAGGTCCCGCTCACCCAGCGGATCGCCTTCGAGGTGCTCGACTCGATCGACCTGCCGCCGGGGGTCGTCAACCTCGTCAACGGCGGCCGCGAGGTAGTCGAGGGGATCCTCGAGCACCCCGGCATCGACGCGGTCTCCTTCGTCGGCTCGGCCCCGGTCGCTCGGCTCGTCTACGAGCGGGCCGCCGCCGCCGGCAAGCGCGTGCAGGCGCTCGGCGGGGCCAAGAACCACATGGTCGTGATGCCCGATGCGGTGATCGGCAAGACCGTCGACGGGATCGTCGGCTCGGCCTTCGGCGCCGCCGGTCAGCGCTGCATGGCGGGCTCGGTCCTGGTCACGGTGGGCGAGGCGCGCGAGCGACTGATGCCGTCGCTCGTCGAGGCGACCAAGGGTCTGCGGGTGGGCGACGGGGTCGATGAGTCGGTCGAGGTCGGGCCCGTGATCTCACCCGCGTCCCGCGACCGGATCGGGGCGGCGGTAGAGGCCGCGGTGAGCGAGGGAGCGAGCCTGCTGGCGGGCGGTCCCGAAGCCCGTGTCCCGGAGGGCTCCTACGTCGCGCCGACGATCCTCGGGGACGTCGATCCGTCCTCCGATGCGGTGCGCGAGGAGATCTTCGGGCCGGTCCTCTCGCAGGTCCACGCAGACTCGCTCGACGAAGCGCTCGAGATCGTCAACGCGAGCGAGTTCGGCAACGGCGTCTCGATCTTCACCGAGTCGGCCCCCGCCGTACGGCGCTTCCGCCATCAGGTCGAGGCGGGGATGGTCGGCGTCAACATCGGCGTTGCGGCCCCCGTCGCCTTCTTTCCCTTCTCGGGCTGGAAGGCCTCGTTCCTCGGCGACCTCCACGCCCACGGCCTCGACGCGGTTGAGTTCTTCACCCGCAAGAAGACGGTGACGAGTCGCTACTTCTCCGACGGTCAGGGAAGCGGCTCGTACTTCGTGGAGCGCTAGCCGCGGGCGCTAGCCTCGGCTTGCGATCGAGTCAGCTCCGCCGCCGGACGGCGCTTCGCAAGCGGCTTCATCAATCGGCGCGGCATCTGCCACAATCAGCGGTCGCGCCAATTTCCGGCTTATTCAGATTCCGACCGACTCCTCTCGACTTGGAAACCCAGTGACCGACCAGATGACCCCCACGACCCCGACTGAACCGACCGAGCCGAGCCAGGAGGCGCCGCCGAGCGCCAACGGCTTGACGGACTTCATGGTCGAGGTCGACGGCAAGCTGATCCCCAACTACGACGCCACGATCAAGCCCTTTTCGGAGGGCGACGTCGTCAACGGCGAGGTGGTGAGGATCGACCGCGACGAGGTTCTGGTCGACATCGGCTACAAGTCCGAGGGCGTCATCCTGGCCAACGAGCTCTCGATCCGGCGCTCGGTCAACCCTGCCGACGAGGTCGAGCTCGGCGAGATCGTCGACGCGCTGGTCCTGACCAAGGAGGACCAGGAAGGGCGGCTGCTGCTCTCGAAGAAGCGCGCCCGCTTCGAGAAGGCGTGGCGGCGCGTCGAGGCTGCCGCCGAGACTGGCGAGCCCGTTGACGGCACCGTGATCGAGGTCGTCAAGGGCGGCCTGATCCTCGATCTCGGGGTGCGTGGCTTCCTGCCCGCCTCGCTGGTCGACATTCGCCGCGTCCACAACCTCGACGAATTCAAGGGTCAAACGCTCGAGTGCAAGGTGATCGAGCTCAACCGCTCGCGAAACAACGTCGTCCTCTCGCGTCGCGCGGTGCTCGAGGAGGAGCGCAAGGAGGTCCGTGAGCAGATCCTCGGCCGCCTCCAGCCCGGCATGGTGATCGAGGGCAAGATCTCGAACATCGTCGACTTCGGAGCCTTCGTCGACCTCGAGGGGATCGACGGCCTGATCCACATCTCCGAGCTCTCCTGGAGCCACGTCAACCACCCTTCCGAGGTGCTCTCGATCGGCGAGACGGTGCGCGTCAAGGTGCTCGACATCGACCGCGACCGCCAGCGAATCTCCCTGGGTCTGAAGCAGACCCAAGAGGACCCGTGGCAGACGGTGATGAACGAGTATCGCCCCGGCGATGTGCTCGAGGGCAAGGTGACGAAGGTCGTCGCCTTCGGCGCCTTCGTCGAGATCGTTCCCGGCGTCGAAGGCCTCGTCCACATCTCCGAGTTGGCCGAGCATCATGTCGAGACGCCGGGCGAGGTGGTCGAACCCGGCCAGGAGACCTGGGTGCGGATCCTCGAGGTCGATGAGGAGCGCCGCCGGATCTCGCTCAGCGTCAAGCGCGCTCAGGCCAACCAGAACCTGCCGCTCCGCGACCTGCTGCCGCCCGAGCTTGGAGGCACCGCCGATCCTGAGCCGGCCGCCGACGACGACGCGCCCGAGCTGGGCCTCTCCGAGGAGGTCTTCTCCAGCGAGCCGACCGCCGAGGAGGCGACCTCCGGCGATGGCGACTCCGATACGACCCTTTCCAGCGAGGCGGACTCCGAGGAATCGCTTGCCAGCGAGGCGGGCGCCGAGGAGCCCTCCTCTGGCGTAGCGGACCCCGATTCGGTGGACTCGAGCGACCCGACGGCCGAGGAGGAGACCGAAACGGCCGGCGTCGCCGATTCCGGCGAGCCGCCGGAATCCTCCGACGAGACCTCCTGACCCCGGGCGGTGCAGGCACCGCCCAAGACCCGGCCTGCGGTCATCGGGCTGACCGGTGCGATCGCCGCAGGCAAGTCGTCCGCTCTCGGTGCGCTCGAGCGACTCGGCGCGCGCACGCTGTCCTCTGACGAAACCGTCCACGAGCTGCTGACCGACCCCGAGGTCGCCGCGATCCTGCACGAGCGCTGGGGCGAGGGAGCGGTCCCGGACGGCGAGGTCGACCGCCGCCGCATCGGCTCGATCGTCTTCTCCGATCCGGCCGAGCTGGCCTGGCTGGAGGGCGTGCTCCACCCGCGGGTCGGCGAGCGCACGCAGCGCTGGCGCTCCGAGCTGCCCGCCGGCACGGAGCTGGCGGTGGTGGAGGTGCCACTGCTCTTCGAGGCCGGCCTCGAGTCGAGCTTCGACGCGACGCTGGTGATCGCCGCCTCGGACGAGCTGCGCGCCGAGCGCGCGGGTGCTCGTGGCACGGGCG
>JACDBR010000197.1 GCA_013694825.1 Solirubrobacterales bacterium | reverse complement strand
GCCGCCAGGAGCTCGTGTTGTCGGCCAGGCTGCGATCGAGGATGTCGACCAGCTCGGCGCGGGCCCGCGGGTCGGAGATCGGGATCACGAGCTCGACCCGGTTGTAGAGGTTTCGCTGCATCAGGTCGGCGGAGCCGATCATGGTCACGGGCTCCTCGCCGGGATGCTCGAAGGAGAAGATCCGCGAGTGCTCGAGGTAGCGCCCGACCACCGAGACCACCTCGATGTTCTCCGAGACGCCGGGGACGCCCGGTCGCAACGCGCAAATGCCACGCACGTTGAGCTCGACCTTCACGCCGGCCTGCGAGGCACGGTAGAGCGCTCTGATCGAGGCCGGATCGAGCAGGGAGTTCATCTTCATCCGAATACGCGCCGGTCGCTCCGGCGTGTGGCTGGCGATCGTCTTGTCGATCTCCTCGACGATCCCGGTGTGGAGCGAGAACGGGGCGACCAGCGCCCGCCGGTAGCGGCTTGGGTGGGCGTAGCCCGTCAGGTAGTTGAACATCTCGCCGATGTCGAGACCGACCGCACGATCGGATGTGAAGAGGCCGATATCGGTGTAGATCCTGGCTGTCTTGGCGTTGTAGTTGCCCGTCCCGATATGCACGTAGTGGCGCACGCCCGCACCCTCGCGGCGGACGACCAGCACGACCTTGCAATGCGTCTTCAGCGATGGGATCCCGTAGACCACGTGGACCCCCGCCTCCTCCAGCTTCTTGGCCCAGCGGATGTTGGCCCGCTCGTCGAAGCGCGCCTTCAGCTCGACCATGCAGACCGCCTGCTTGCCGCGTTCGGCGGCCTCGATCAGCGCCGGGATCTGCGGCGAGTCGGCACTCGTGCGGTACACAGTCTGCTTGATCGCGAGCACCTGCGGATCGTCGACCGCCTGTTCGACGAAGCGCTCGACGGTGGTCGCGAAGGAGTCGTAGGGGTGATGGACGAGCACGTCGCCCGCGCGCAGCGCAGCGAATACGTCGACCTCCTTTTCCTCGTCGATCAGCTGGGGCGGCGTAACGCCGGAGTAGGAGGGGTCCCGGAGCTCGGAGAAGCCCTCGACAGAGTGCACCTGCCAAAGGCTCGAGAGGTCGAGCAGGCCCTCGACCGAGAGCACCTCGGAAGGCTCGACGCCCAGCGACTCGATCAGCCGTTCGCGCAGGCTGACGTCCATCCCAGTCGAGACCTCGAGCCGGATCACCTCGCCGAAGCGGCGGCGCCGAAGCTCTTCCTCGACCGCCTGGAGCAGATCGTCGGCCTCGTCGGAGACGTCGTAGTCGGTGTCGCGCGTGACCCGGAAGAGCGCGTGGTCGACGATCCGCATGCCCGAGAACAGTGAACCCAGGTTGGCGGCGATCAGCTGCTCGACCGGCAGCAGCGTCCGTGGGTCCCCGCCGACCTCGACGAAGCGGCCGAAGAGCTCGAGCGGCACCTTGACGCGGGCCAGGACGTCGACCTCGGCACCCGGGGCGCGAAGCACGACGATCAGACTCAGCGAGAGGTTCGAGATGTAGGGGAACGGACGCCCGAGGCCGAGCACGAGCGGAGTCAGCGCCGGGAAGATCTGGCGCTGGAACATCGCGTCCAGCTCCTCGCGCTCCTCGGGGCCGACCTCATCGATGTCGACGATCCGAAGCCCGCGCTCGGCGAGGCTCGGCCGCAGGTCCCGCTCGAAGGCTCGGCAGAGACGCGCTCGCTGATCGGCGATGCGCCTCGAGACCGCCTCGATCTGCTCCATCGCGCTCATCCCGTCGGCGCCCCGAGAGTCGCGAGCCGAATCGCGCGAGGCGTGCAGGCTTGCAACCCTGACCATCACGAACTCATCCAGGTTCGACTCCCAGATCGCGCAGAACTTGACCCGTTCGAGCAGCGGCTGCTCGGGGTCCTCGGCGAGCTGGAGGACTCGATCGTTGAAGTCGAGCCAAGAAAGCTCGCGGTTGAAGAACAGCTCGGGGTCGTGGAGCTCCGGTGGCGCCGCCTGCGGCTCGGGCACCTCGTCGAGTCCGGGGACCAGGTCGGGCTCAACTGCCGCCGGCCGAGACTCGGCACCCCTCGCGCCTTCGCTCACCGAGGCGAGCGCCTGGCGGCCCTGAGGCAGGTCGCCGTTGGCGGTGCCATCGTCTGCCGTGCTTTTCTGGCCTGTCTCGTCGTCCAAGTCAGGGTCCATCCTAGAGCCGTCCCGGAAGGCGTCGGCGAGCGCTCTACGCAGCGCTTCGGGCAAGCCCGGCGACGCGTTCGGCACCGCGCGCGCGGACCAGCGCCCGCTCGTAGCCGGCGCCGAGCTGCGCGAGCGAGTGCTCCCAGTCGAGGCCTCTCGTGTCGGCGCGCCCGCCCCGGCCCAGGCTTTCGCGAAGGAACGGCGAGGCGGCGAGCTGGGCCACCGCCGAGGCGATCTCTGCCGCTTCGGGGCGGCAGAGGTAGCCGTTGGCACCGTGGCGAATCAGGCTCGCCGGCCCGCCCTCGCCGACGGCGACGACGGGGAGACCGCTGGCCTGGGCCTCCGTGATCACCTGCCCGTAGGTGTCGGTGCGAGAGCAGAAGCAGAACAGGTCGGCGCTCGCGTAGGCGCGCGCGAGCTGGTCGCGCTCGAGCCAACCGAGGAAGGTCGCGTGCTCGCCCAGCCGGCTGCGCAGCGCCTCCTCCTCCGGGCCCCCACCCGCGAGCACCAGGTGGAGCCGCGGGTCGCGGCGGCGGGCGAGCTCGAAGCTCTCGGCCAGCAACTCGATGCCCTTCTCCTTGGTCAGGCGCCCGGCGTAGAGCACGCTGACCTCACCCGGCAGGCTGGCGGGATCGCGCAGCGCCGGGTCGTAGAGCGACAGATCCACCCCGCGGCCCCAGCGGGCCACGCGCTCGGGCTCGATCCCGAGCTGCTCGAGGCCGCGATCGGCGGAGAAGCTGGGCGAAAGCACGAGCTCGGCCTGGGAGAAGAAGGCCCGCAAGGCGCTCGCGGCGAGGGCGCCGACGGCCGGGTCATTACTTCGAAGCCGGGCGTAGGAGACGAGGTCGGTGTGGTGGCTGGCGATCAACGGACGGCCGGCGATCTTGGCCGCGACCGCCGCCATCACGCCGGCCGGTCCAGGCGCGGTCAGGTGGACCAGGTCGTAATCGCCCCCGGCCAGCGTCTCGACCAGCTCCGGCGCGCTCGGCACGCCGAGCGAGAGCCCGGCGTAGAACGGCACCTCGACCTCGGCCACCGAGGGCAGGCGGCGATCGACCCGGGCATCGGTCCCGATCACCTCGACGTCCCAGCCAGGGACCCCGCGCTCTCGGATCCACTCGACCGTGTGGGTGACGCCGTGGACCCCGCCGGCGCCATCGACGACCAGCGCCGCCCGGCGTGGCTCATCGGGCTCGCGTCGACGAAGGCGCGAGCGCTCCTCGCCGAGAATCGTCGCCGAGGCAATGTAGGGGATCGCGGGTACGAACGCCTCGAGCAGCTCATCGCCGGCCTCGGGCAGCCTCGCCGGGTCGGCGACGGCACCGAGTACCCGATCAGCGGCACCGGCCAAGCGGCGGCGATGGGTGCGCCGGGCGATCCGCTCGAGCTCTGCGTGGCGGAAGCCGTCGGCGTTCATCAACTCCAGCAGGCCCGCCGGGTCGGCTCCGTGGCCGACGCTCTCCAGCCAGGAGCCGAGCAGGGCACGGGCC
>JACDBR010000194.1 GCA_013694825.1 Solirubrobacterales bacterium | reverse complement strand
TGCAAGCTGGCCAACCCCGAGGACCGCGCCGCGCGCTACGGGCCCGGCCCCCGCTACTGGATCGGCGACCGTCCGGCGGGGACTTGAGCAAGGCCGGCTCTCGCCGCGTGGCTGGGCGGCGGCGGCGAGACATCCGGATCGCGGTTCACCCGTCGGCGGTAGGCTCGCGCCCGTGGCGGGATGGATCGCACGCCTGACCTCGGTCGGCCCCCGCCTGATCTTGGTCGGCTGCATGCTCGGCCTGCCCGCGATGGTGGGCTGCGGCGGCGAGCCCGATACAGAGCGCGCCGAGGCAGCCATCGGTGCCGCCTACGACGACTTCGCGGCCGCCGACGCCCCGAGCTTCTGCGCCCGCTTGAGTGATGAGTACGAGGACGAGTTCGCCGAGCTCTTCGGGCGCTGCCGCCGGGCCACGCTCGAGCGGTTGCTCGCGGGCCTGTCGGAGAGCGAGCTCGCGATGGTCGGCGATCCCGACATATCCGGCGTCAAGATCGAGGACCAGGTGGCCGGATCGACGGTCAACCGGGAGTTCGTCAAGGTCGTCGAGGAGGACGGCGACTGGAAGCTGGCGGACTTTGCCCTTCCGGACGACCAGACGCCCGTGTCGGGCGCCGATCGCGGAGCGTGAGGCGCCGCCGCGCCGCCGGCATGACGACGAGCCGTTCAGTTTCAGTGAGCCCTGTTCAGGTTTGCACTGTGACGCCGATGGACTCTGGGTGAGCCATCCAGAGACCAGCCACACCGCCGGCGCCGTCGCCGGACCCGGCCTTGCGCCGAAGCTCGCGGAGTCTGGGTCGGTCAAGGCGGCGTGCGAGGCGACCGTGGCGCACATCCACGCGGAGGAGGGGCTGATGCCCTCGGTCTACGTGCATCGCGGCGGGCGGCTTCGCTGCCTCGCGGCGCGTGGCTACTGGCAGGCGTTCGATGGCATGCTGCCGGGCGCCGGGGTGATCGGGACGACGTTTCAAACGGGCACCACCACCTTCGTCCCCGACACGACCACGTCGGGGGACTACCTCGAGGCCGCGCCGAAGGTCCGCAGCGAGATCTGCGCTCCGATCGAGCTCGAGGGGATCGTGGTGGGGGCTCTCAACGTCGAGGCGGAGCATCGCCTCGACGCCTCGCGAGTGGCTTGGATCGAGGGTTGTGCCGAGCTGCTGGGGGAGCGAATCGCCGAGCTCGGGGGCCTGCCCATGGAATCGCGCTCTCAGAGGCTCGCCCGCCACTCGGCCTCGATCGCCGGCCTCGTCGAGGAAGCCGATGTCTTTGCTCGGTGCTCGAGGCGGCGATCGACGTCTCCGAGATGGAGTCGGCCGCGATCTTGCGCCGCTCAGAGACCGGGACCGTAGTCGGCGCCGCCGCGGGCCCGCACGCGCGCGCCATACGCGCGCTGCCGGGTCACGTCCTCGACCAGATCGTCAGCTGGGCCGTCTCGGCGACCTCGACGTTCACGGTCGGCGAGCCCAATGGCGCCGGCTTTGCCGGCCACGAGGCGCTTCGCGAGGCGGGAGCAGAGGCTGTGATTACCCTCTCGCTCGGAAGCCGGACGCCGGGCACGCTGCTGCTGCTCGATTCCACCCCCGGGGCACTCGACACCGACGACGTAGAGCTGCTGGAGCTGCTGGTCACGCAGGCCTCGAGCTGTCTTTCGACGAGCTCGGCGGTGCGCGAGCTTCGCGACCGCGCCGGTCGCGACGCCCTGACCCGCCTCGGCCACCACGCAACCTTCCACGAGCGCCTGGTCAGAGCCTGCGCGGAGCGGCGCGGGCGACAGCGGCTGACGCTGCTGATCGCCGACATCGACGGCTTCAAACAGGTCAACGACGAGCAGGGCCACCAGGCTGGGGACGCGCTGCTCGTCGAGATCGCCGACGCGATGCGCGGGGCCGTACGCGAGGGCGACCTGCTCTGCAGGATCGGCGGCGACGAGTTCGCGGCGCTGGTATGGGCCGATGATCCCAGCGCCGCCTCGAACTGCGGCCGGCGGATACTCGACGCGATTGCCCGGCTGGACGGGCCGACGGTTTCGATCGGCCTCGCTCTGTACCAGCCCAGCGAGGGCGTGGCCAGCTTCTTCGGGCGCGCCGATCAGGCGATGTTCGACGTCAAGCGCGCCGGCGGCGACGCCCTGGCCATCGCCTAGCCGGGCTCTCCGGCTGGAACGCATTCGGCCTCCCGGCTCGGCCGCAGCGGCGTGCCGGCGATCGGGCAGCTTCGGTCGGTCGCCGTGCGGCCCGGCGTGTCGGCGTCCTCAGAGGAAGGTTCGGTCTCGAGCACATCGGGTCGAATCAGCGAGAAGGCGACGAGCGAGCCGGCCGCCGCCAGACCGGCGGCGATGAACATCGCGGTGCGAAAGCCCTCCGTCATCGCCTCCGGGTCGTAGAAAGCGTCTCCCGTCAGGCCGGCGAGCAGCGGCAGGACCGCCACCGCGAGTAGGCCCGCGACGCGGGCGACCGCGTTGTTTATCCCCGAGGCGACGCCGGCGTGGCGCTCATCGGCGGCGGCCAACGCGGTCGCGGTGACTGGGGCGACGACGAGCGTCAGCCCGAGCCCGAAGACCACCACCCCCGGCAGCACGGCGGCGACGTAGGAGTCGCCGGGTTCGATCATCGCCATCAGCAGCATCCCTGCCGCGATCACCAGTGGTCCGACCGTCAGGGGTATTCGAGCCCCGATTCGCTGGGCGAGCGCGCCGGAGCGCGCCGACAGGGCGAGCATCAGCACGGTCACCGGCAGCGAGGCCGAGCCGGCGGCGACAGCCGAGTAGCCGAGCGAAATCTGCAGGAAGGCGACCAGCAAGAAGAAGACGCTGCCGAGCGCCGCGTAGACGGCGAAGGTGACCAGGTTGGCGGCGCTGAACTGACGCGATGCGAAGACCGACAGGGGCATCATCGGATTGGGGCTTCGCCGCTCGACGACGAGGAAGCCGGCGAGCGCGAGCACGCCGACGCCGGCGGCCAGCGCGGTCAAGCCCGCGCCACCCGGCTCAGGCGCCTGGATCAGGGCGACCGTCGTCCCCGCCAGCCCCAGCGCCGCAAGGGTCGCGCCGGGGTAGTCGAGGCGTCCGTGGACGGTGCTGTCGCGGCTCTCGGGGACGTGGCGGTTGGCCATCACGATCACGAACGCACCGAGCGGGATGTTGAGGAGGAAGATCGCCCGCCAGGAGACCTCATCGACGAGATAGCCGCCGAGCAGCGGGCCGACGGCCGCCGCCACCCCGCCGAGTCCCGACCAGGCGCCGATCGCGGCGGCGCGGTCCTGCTTTCTGAACGTCGCCTCGATGATCGCCAGGCTGCCTGGGGTCAGCAGGGCGCCGCCGATCCCCTGGAGGACGCGCGCGGCGACGAGCACCTCGACGCTCGGCGCCACCGCGCAGAGCACCGAGGCGGCGGTGAACCAGGCGACGCCGACGTTGAAAACGAGCCGCCGGCCGAGACGGTCGCCGAGCGAGCCTCCGAGCAGGATCAGCGAGGCCAGGGTCAGCAGGTAGCCGTTGAGAACCCACTGGAGGCCCGCCGTGTCGGCGCCAAGGTCGGCACCGATCTCCGGCAGGGCGACGTTGACGACCGTCGCCTCGAGGAACGCGACGCCCGAGCCGAGTACCGCCACGGCGACGACCCAGCGACCCTGCGCGGAATCGAGGCTGACCGAGTCGCTCCTGGCCGACTCCGCTTCCACTGAACCCCCTTGATCGCTCAGGGCGATACTCACAGGTGCGTCAATCAGGCCCGGACGAGTGGATCGGCGAGCCGCCGCGCGAGCACGCCTCGGCCCGCCAGCGCGAGCCCGGTGCCGAGC
>JACDBR010000192.1 GCA_013694825.1 Solirubrobacterales bacterium | reverse complement strand
GGCCTGAGGCGGGCGCGGGGCGTTCGGGGCTCGGCGGCCGCGCCTGGGTATGGCTGCTGACCGGTCCGCTCGGCCGCGTCGCCGCCTTCCTCGCCGACGCGGCCGTCCTGTGGTGGCGCTGGATGTGGCGGCGACGCACCGCGCCCGGCGGCCAACGCTAGGTTCTAGGCCGAATGAAGACGGAGCTGACGCAACTTCCCGAGTCGCGGGTGCGGGTGGAGGTCGTGATCCCCGCGGGGGAGGTCGCGACGCGGATCGACCGGGCGGCCAGGGCGCTCGGCGGCGAGATGCGGGTTCCCGGCTTCCGTCAGGGCAAGGCGCCCGCGGCGCTCGTGATCCAGCGGATAGGCCGCGAGGGCGTGCTCGACCAGGCGCTCCGTGACTCGATGCCGGAGTGGTACGAGCAGGCGATCCTCGAGGCCGAGATCACGCCGATCGGTGATCCCGACCTCCAGGTCTCCTCGCTGCCGGTCGAGGGCGAGGCGCTCGAGTTCGCGATCGAGGTCGGCGTTCGGCCGACGGCCGAGGCCGGCGAGTACAAGGGCCTCGAGGTGCCACGATCGGAGCCTGAGGTGCCGGCCGAGGCCGTCGACGCCGAGGTCGACCGCCTGCGCGAGGGGTTCGCCAGCCTGTCACCGGTCGAGCGCCCCGCGGGCGATGGCGACGCCGTGGTGATCGACTACACCGGCACGGTCGAGGGTGAGCCCTTCGAGGGCGGTCACGCCCAGGACTTCGTGGTCGAGCTCGGTGGGCAGGGGCTCCTGCCCGAGTTCGAGCATGGCCTCTCCGGCAGCTCGGCCGGCGACGAGGTCAGCGTCGAGGTCGACTTCCCCGAGGACCACGAGCCCGGGGCGCTCGCAGGCAAGACCGCGGCCTTCGAGGTCAAGGTGCGGGAGGTCCGCGAGAAGGAGCTGCCCGAGCTCGACGACGAGTTCGCGGCCGATGCCTCGGAGTTCGACACGCTCGACGAGCTGCGCGACGGGATCGAGGGGCGGATTCGCGAGGGGATGGCGGGGCGCGCGGAGAACGAATTCCGCGAAGCCGCCGTCGAGGCCGCCGCCGAGGCGGCGACCGTCGAGATCCCGGAGGCAATCGCCCAGGCCCGGGCCGAGGAGATGTGGGAGCGGGTCGAGCGCCAGCTCGCCTCGCGCGGGATAAGCCCCGACGCCTACCTGCAGATGCAGGGCAAGACTCGCGAGGAACTGATCGGCGAGGCACGCGAGGACGCCGAGCGCTCGCTGCGCCGCGAGGCGGTGCTGACCGCGATCGCCGACGCCGAGGGCCTCGAGCCCAGCGACCAGGAGCTGATCGAGGCGATCGGCCCGGGAGATGGCAAGGAGAAGCCCGAGAAGATCTTGAAGCGGCTTCGAAAGAGCGGCCGCGAGGCTCTGCTGCGAGAGGACGTGCGGCTGCGGAAGGCCGCGGAGCTCGTCGTCGCCGAGTCCAAGCCCGTGCCGGCGCCGGCGCCGGACGAATCGCCAAGTGACGGCGCCGATGGCTCCGGGGAGGCGGGCAAGGGTCTGTGGACCCCTGATGCCCCGGACCCCTCGGAGTCGAGCGCCGGCGAGTCAGAAGGCTCGACCGAGTCCGCCAAGGGCGAGCTCTGGACGCCCGGGCGCGAGTAGCGCTCCGGCGCTGAGCTGAGGCGGCTCATTCCGTCGAACGCGGGCTCGCCGGAGCGGCGAGGCCGGGCATCAGACCACGCACCAGGCTGCTTCACGGGACCGCCTCGAGGCCCGGGGACGCCAGTCCCGCTTCAGTAGACTGCCGCCGCTATGAGCCCACTTGTTCCAATGGTCGTCGAGCAGACCTCGCGCGGAGAGCGTGCCTTCGACATCTACTCGCGCCTGCTCAACGAGAGGATCGTCTTCCTCGGCACTCCCGTCACCGAGGACATCGCGAACCTGATCGTCGCGCAGCTGATCCATCTCGAGTCCGAGGATCCCGACAAGGACGTCTCGATCTACATCAACTCGCCCGGCGGATCGGTTTACGCGGGGCTGGCGATCTACGACACGATGCAGTACATCAAGCCCGACGTGCAGACGATTTGCGTCGGCGTGGCGATGAGCATGGGCGCTTTGCTGCTCGCCGGCGGCGCCGCGGGCAAGCGCCTGGCGACCCCCAACTCCAAGATCCTGATCCACCAGGTCTCGGCCGGTTTCCAGGGTCAGGCGACCGACATCGAGATCCACGCCAAGGAGATCATCGACGTTCGTCGCCGGCTCGACGAGATCATCGCCAAGCACACCAATCAGCCGTTCGAGAAGGTCACGCACGACACCGATCGCGACTACTTCATGTCGGCCCAGGAGGCCGTCGAGTACTCGATCGTCGACCGGGTGATCGAGAACCATTAGGTCCTCGGCCACCGCGGCGCGGTGGCCTCCTCGCGTCCGGACTCGCTGCCGAGTCGCGGCTGCAACCCGCCCGCCGTTTGCAGGGAGACCGCCGGCCGGCGCGTAACAAGCGGGACCCAACCGGTGTGCCGCCGCTCAGTAACCTGAGCGAGTTCGGCGCCGGAGCGAACGGCTGAAGGGAGACTTCGCAAAGTGGCACGCCCGACCGACTCGAACGAGCAGCTCCTCTGCAGCTTCTGCGGCAAGTCTCAGCGGCAGGTCAAGAAGCTGATCGCCGGCCCCGGCGTCTACATCTGCGACGAGTGCATCGACCTCTGCAACGAGATCATCGACGAGGAGCTGATTCCCGCCGCATCGTTCGAACTCGAGAGCCTGCCGAAGCCGCGCGAGATCTGGGAATCGCTGAACGAGTACGTGGTCGGCCAGGAGACCGCCAAGCGAGCGCTCTCGGTGGCCGTCTACAACCATTACAAGCGCGTCCAGATGATGCAGGAGACGGACGCGCCGATCGAGCTCCAGAAGTCGAACATCATGCTGCTCGGCCCGACAGGCAGCGGCAAGACCCTGCTCGCCCAGACCCTCGCTCGGATCCTCAACGTCCCGTTCGCGATCGCCGACGCCACGGCGCTGACCGAGGCGGGCTACGTCGGCGAGGACGTCGAGAACATCCTCTTGAAGCTGATCCAGGCGGCCGACTTCGATGTCAAGAAGGCCGAGACGGGAATCATCTACATCGACGAGATCGACAAGATCGCTCGTAAGGCCGACAACCCGTCGATCACGCGTGACGTCTCAGGCGAGGGCGTGCAACAGGCACTGCTGAAGATCCTCGAGGGCACCAGCGCCTCGGTGCCTCCGCAGGGCGGGCGAAAGCACCCGCACCAGGAGTTCTTGACGATCGACACGACCAACATCCTGTTCATCTGCGGCGGCTCGTTCGCCCAGCTCGACAACCTGATCGAGCGACGGATCGGCCGCCAGGGGATCGGCTTCGGGGCCGAGGTCGCCTCCCGCGTCAACCGCGACACCGGCGAGCTCTTCGAGCGCGTCCTCCCGGAGGACCTGATCGAGTACGGCTTGATCCCGGAGTTCATCGGCCGGCTGCCCGTCGTCGCGGCGATCCATCAGCTCTCTCGGGAGGATCTGATCACGATCCTGACGGAGCCCAAGAACGCGCTGACACGTCAGTTCCAGCGCTTCTTCGAGTTCGACGAGATCGAGCTCGTCTTCGCGCACGAGTCTCTCAGCGCGATCGCCGATAAGGCGCTCGAGCGCGAGACGGGGGCCCGCGGCCTGCGCTCGATCATCGAGGAGACGCTGATGGACGTGCAGTTCGAGCTCCCCTCACGCCGCGACGTGCGCAAATGCGTCGTCACCAAGGAGACGATCGTCAACGCCCAGGCTCCGACCCTCGTCACGGAGGCGCCACCCGAGGGCGAAGGCGAGGAGGAGGAGGAGGTCGCGGAGCTCGGCGCAATGGGCGGCGAGAGCGCCTAGCTGCTCGAGGATCGCACCTGACGGGCGCTTAGCCGGGGCTCGGCCTTCGGCGCCCGCTTCCGATCGCAGTCAGGCGGTTCTCGTGAGGTCCCGCGCGGGATCGATCCCGTGCCGGGCGCCGAGCTCGACCAAGGCGTCGTCGGGCGACCAGCGGTCGGGGCGTTCCTCGCCCTCGTGATCGGGCGTCGCACCCTTCAGCACCATCGAGCCGGCGTTGTCACCGATCAGCCGGATCGCAG
>JACDBR010000186.1 GCA_013694825.1 Solirubrobacterales bacterium | reverse complement strand
CGCCTGATCGGCGCCAGGCGGCCCCGCCCACGCCGCTCGCTGGCGCTCGGCGATGCCGATGATGCGACGCTCGGGCCGCTCACCGGGCGCGGTGGGTCGCGGTAGCCTCTGCGGTCATGGAAGCGAGCTCTGCAACGGGGCGGGCGGCGCTCGCCGACGCCCCGAGCGGCGCCGTAGGGGCCCTTCCCAACCTGATCGTGATCGGCGCTCAGAAGTGCGGCACGAGCGGCCTGCACTACTACCTCGGCCTGCATCCTCAGGTCTCGGTCTCGCGCCTCAAGGAGGTCAACTTCTTCATCGCCGAGCGCAACTGGACGCGCGGCCTCGACTGGTACCAAAGCCATTTCGACGCCGCCAGCGCGGTCCGCGTCGAAGCCTCGCCCAACTACACCGCCCACCCGCATTTCGCCGGCGTGCCCGAGCGGATGCACGCGGTGGTGCCCGACGCGAAGCTTGTCTTCAGCGTCCGCGATCCGATCGACCGGATCGCCTCGCACTGGGTCCACAACCACGCCAAGGGCCGCGACCGAGGCGACATCGGCTCGACGATCCTGAGCGAGAAGACCACCTACATTTCGCGCAGCCGCTACCACATGCAGCTCGAGCTCTTCCTGCGCTTCTATCCGCTCGATCGGATCTTCATCCTCGACGTCGCCGACCTGCGAAGCCGCCGCGAGCAGACCCTCGCCGAGCTGTTTCGCTTCGCCGGCGTCGACCCGAGCTTTGAGCACCGCGGCTTTCAGAGCGTCCGTCACCGAAGCGACCGGAAGACGCGACCGACGCCGCTCGGCGAGCGGCTCCTCGCCCAGCGCGCGAGGGTCGGCCGGCGGCGGGGGATCCTGCCGCGACAGGCTTGGGACCTGGCCTTCGGCCACTGGCCGCTGGGTCGCCGGATCGAGCGTCCCGAGGTCCGCGGCGCGCTTCCGGCTCCGGTGATCGAGCTGTTGCGTGACGACGCCCGCAAGCTTGGCGAGCTGACCGGCCGCAGCTTCGGGCACTGGTCGATCTGGGAGTCGTGAGCCAGGGAGAGACGCCGCCGGTGAAGGAGGGGTCGGGCGAGCAGGGCTCGGCCTCCACTCCCGGCGGAATCGGAGCGGTGTTCGGGGTCCGGGTGCTCCGCTACCTCGGCGTCCAGAGCGTCTCGCTCGCGGTCTCGAGCTTCGGCCAGCTGGCGACCCTGTTCGCGGTCGCCTATTTCCTCGGCCCGGCGGCGCTCGGCCAGTACGCGCTCGTCTTCTTCCTCGCCAGCCTGGTCGGCCACGTGCTGACGATCGCCTCCAAGCCGGGAACGATCCGCCGGACCTTCGGCGCGGGCGATGACGACGACGATGACGACGACGAGGCCGAGGAGACGTCTGAATCGCCGACCAGGTCGCTTGGAACCGGGCTGATCATGGCGACGGTGATGGGGCTCGTCGGCGGGCTCGCCCTCTACCTGGCCCGCGCCCCGGTCGCCGATCTGCTGCTCGGCGGGCGTGAGGACGAGAGCCTCGTCGCCTGGGCGGCCGGGCTCGCCGCGGCGACGGTCGTCTTTCGCCTCGTCTCGATCGTGATCTGGTTCGAGCGCCGGCCGACAGCGTTCATCGTCACCGACGTCGCGCGCCCGATCGTCGGCCTGATCGCGATCATCGCCCTGCTGGCCGGCGGCGCCGGGCTCGAGGGGGCGCTCGCCGGGACGACGCTCGGCACGACGCTCGCCGCGCTGCTCGGCCTCGTCTTGCTGCGCGGCAGCTTCGAGCTGGTGGTGGTGCCCGACGAGGTCCGGGAGATCCTCAAGCGAGGCGCGATCCGCGCGCCGGTGATGATGAGCTACTGGACGGTCGCAAACGGCGACGTCTTCCTGCTCTCGCTCTACATCTCAGACACCGAGCTCGGGGTCTACACGCTGGTCTCGCGGCTCGGCTTCATCGCCGCCTTCCCGCCACAGGGCTTCCGCGTCGCGATGCGCCCGCTTCGCAAGGCAGCGGTCTTCCAGGCGCTCGAGGATCAGTACGGCAAGGCGGCCCAGCGCGGCCGGCTGCTCGGCTATTTCATGCTCGTCTGCATCGCCTCGATCCTGGCGATGCTGCTCGTCGGCGACGTCCTCGTCGAGCTCGTGCCCTCGTCCTTCGCCGAGGCCGCGCCGCTGATCCCGGCTGCCGCGGCGGCGATGGTCGGCCCGGCGCTGCTTCGGACGGTCAAGCAGCAGACGACTTGGCCGGACCAGAACGCCAAGCTGATCAGCATCACGACGGCAGTCGGCGCGGCGCTCGTCTTCATCGCCGTGACCCTCGCGCTGACCCCCGAGCTCGGCTACTACGCCGCGCCGATCGGGATCGGGGTCGGGTTCGCGCTGCCCTCGCTCTACCTCTTCGTGCGCTGCCAGCGAAGCCCCGACCGGATCGACTTCCCCTACTCGGAGGTCGGCCGGGCGCTGGCGCTGGCGGCCGTGCTCGCGGGACTCTTCATCGCCTTGCCAGGGCTGCCGACAGTGCTCGAGCTGCTCGTCGCGGTGCTGTTCGGCGCCGTCTTCCTCGCCGGTCTCCTCGTGATCCGGGCGATCCCCGAGGTCCACCGTCCGGCGCTGCTTCACATGCTGCGCTCGGTGGTCTCGGGCAGGCCCGACGAGTTCGATCCGCGACGTGGCCTGCGCGTGCTCGACGAGGCCAAGCGCGACGAGCTGCGCGCGGCGATCACGGCGCCCGTCGAGCCGGCCGCGCTCGATCGGACCTACGAGGGCAGGCCCGGGACCGACGGGCGCAGTCTCGTCCGCTCGCTGCGCGCCGTCGGCGCGGAAGGCGGCATGAGCCTCAACGACAAGACGCCCCACGACGCGGCGATCGCCCACTACCTGTTCGAGGACGAGCCCACAGCCGTGCGCAACGCGACGATGCGACGGCTGCTCGAAGGCGGCGCCAAGGCAGCCGACCTGCGCGCGCTCGAGGACCTCGTCGACCACCTCTCGAAGCTCCCGGACCGTGTCTGGGAGGACAGGCCGAAGGGCGAGGGCGGGGGCGCCAAGCTGCGAGAGCGCGCCTCGTGACCGGCGCCTCCGAGCCGCAGCGCCCGCCCGACGACCCGCGCGAGGCACGCC
>JACDBR010000181.1 GCA_013694825.1 Solirubrobacterales bacterium | reverse complement strand
CAGCCGCGATCGAGGCCCTCGAGCTCGGCGATCGCGGCCAGCGCCGGCTCGCCGGGCTCGCCGCCCACCGCCGGCGTCGGGTGCAACAGGCCGGCGAGCTCGATCGCTGAGTGCGGCTCGGCGAGCTGCGCGTGGATCGGCGTGCCGAGGTGCTGGATGTTGGCCACCTTGACGATCTCGGGATCGGAAGCGGCCTCGACCCAGACGGCGTGGCGGCCCAGCTCGCGGGCGATCCGGCGAACGACGATGTCGTGCTCGGCACGGTTCTTCACGCTGACTCGCAGCCGCTCTCCCAGGTGGTCGTCGACGGCCGGATCGGCGCTGCGTCTGGTCGACCCGGCGAGGCCGACGGTGGCGGCGCCGGCACCGCGGCGCCGGACGAGCAGCTCAGGGCTGGCGCCCAGGAACGCGGCCTCGGGGGTCCCGGCGCAAAAGCAGTAGCAGGTCGGAAACAGCTCACGCAGCGCGCCGAAGACGGCGGCCGAGTCGTGAGCCCTCGGCGTCTCGACCACGACCTCGCGCGCGAGCACCACCTTCTCGAGCCCCCCGGCCGCGATCCGCTCGACGGCCGCGGCCACCGCCCCCTCGTAGCGGCCAGGCGGCCTCGGGTTGATGATCCGGGTGTGCCCGGTCTGCGGCGGATCGAGGATCGGCATCGCCCGCTCGCCCAGCATCTCGAGCCGGCCACGAAGCCGAGCCAGGATCGCCTCGGGGCCCTCGGGCCCGGTGCGGGCGCTGAGCGTGACCCAGCTCCGGCCTTCGACGCGGAGGATCGCGAGCTCGGGGCAGCTCAGACGGGCCGGTGGGAACGACGACCATTGCGGCTCCGACCCACCGCCGGGATCGAACGCGAAGCCGCCGACCCAAACCGGCCCACTGCCCGCGGGAGCTCCGGGCGGCTCGTCGCCAATCCGGCCGCCGATCAACCTGGCGCACTCGGCGTCGAGATCGGCGAAGCGCCCTTCGCCTCGAGCGAGCGACTCGTGAGCGCATCCGAGTCCGGCCAGCGCGAAGCCGCCGCGGTCGGGCTGCTCCCAGGCAAACCAGGAGTCACTCGCCAGCCTCGAGCCGAAGACCGCCGCACTCGGGTCGGCGATCGGCGCCTCGAAGGTGACGCTGACCAGGCGCGGACGTCGGCCGGCCCCGCGCAGGCGGCGCTCGAGCGACTCGATCGCCGAGGCCGTCTCGAGCATCGCGGCCCTTACGAGTCCGAGCGCGAGCGGGTGATCGCCACCTCGCCCGTGCGGACCATCTCGACGAGGCCATGCGGGCGGACCATGCGCTCGAAGGAGTCGATCCGCTCCTGGGTGCCGGTGATCTCGACGGTCAGCGTGCGCCGCGAGACGTCGATGATCTTGGCCTGGAAGATCTCGGCGAACTGCATCACCTCGCCGCGACCCTCGATCCCGGCGTTGACGCGCAGCAACGCCATCTCCCGGGCGATAGTCGTCTCGGGGTCCATGTCGCGGATCTTGATCACGTTGACGAGCTTGTGGAGCTGCTTGGTGACCTGATCGATCGGGTGGACGGCACCGTCGAGCGTCAGCGTGATCCGCGAGATCTCGGGGTCCTCGGTAGGGCCGACAGCGAGCGTGTCGATGTTGAAGCCGCGGCGCGAGAACAGGCCGGCGATCCTCGCCAGGACGCCCGGGGTGTCCTCAACCGTCAGCGCGAGGATGTGCTTGCGACCCGTCAGCGCGCGACTGGCCTCGAGATCCTCGAGCCGGACGACGTCCTGCGTGCCGGGCTCCCCCATCGTCGCCTAGCCGACCATGTCGCGGGCGGCGTGCCCGGCGGGGATCATCGGATAGCAGTTCTCGTCCTTGGTCACGTGGACGTCCAGGAGGACCGGGCCCTCGCTCTCGAGCGCCTCACGCATCGCGCCGGGGAGCTGCTTCTTGTCGGTCACCTTGAGCCCACTCCAGCCGAAGGCCTCGGCCAGCTTCGTCCAGTCCGGGCTGCTACCGGTGTCGACGGACTGGTAGCGGCCGTCCCAGAAGAGCTCCTGCCACTGGCGGACCATGCCGTAGTGGCCGTTGTTCATCAGGAATACCTTGACCGGGATCTCGTGGATCGCCGCGGTCGCCATCTCCTGGCAGGTCATGATCAGGCTGCCGTCGCCCGACAGGCAGACAACGTCGAGCTCGGGGCAGGCGACCTTGGCGCCCAGCGCCGAGGGAAGGCCGAAGCCCATCGTCCCGAGCCCACCAGAATTGATCCAGCGACGGGGCTTGTCGAAGTGGAAGTACTGCGCCGCCCACATCTGGTGCTGGCCGACGTCGGAGGTGATGATCGCCTCGCCGCCCGTGGCCTCGTACATCGCCTCGACCATGAACTGCGGCTTGATCTCGGAGTCGGCCGAGTCCTCGTAGCGAAGCGGATACTCCGCCTGCCAGCTGCGTATCCGCTTCCACCAATCCTCCAGGCGCTTGGTCTCGGGCTCGAGCGCGCGGTACTCGCGGGTCAGCTTCGGCAACACGTCGGCGGCGTCGCCGACGATGGGGATATGGGCGGGGACGTTCTTGGAGATCTCGGCCGGGTCGACATCGACATGGACGAACTTGGCGCGCGGCGCGAACTCGGAGAGCTTGCCCGTGATCCTGTCGTCGAAGCGAGCGCCGACGCAGACGATCAGGTCGGCCTCATCCATCGCGTAGTTGGCCGCCCGGGTGCCGTGCATTCCAAGCATGCCGAGCCACTGCTCGTCTGGCGCGGGGTAGGCGCCGAGGCCCATCACGGTCAGCGTCACGGGAAGGCGGTCGGAGCGGCAGAAGTCGCGGAACTCCTGTGAAGCGTTGGCGTTGATGATCCCGCCGCCGCCGTAGATCACCGGGCGCTTGGCGTTGGCCAGCGCCTTGGCGGCGATCCGGATCTGCTTGATGTTGCCCTGGAGCGGCGGCTTGTAGCCCGGCAGCGCGGGCGGCCCCTCGGCCGGCGCATAGTCGATCTCGGCCCGGATCAGGTCTTGGGGCACGTCGACGAGGACCGGGCCCGGGCGGCCAGTCGAGGCGATGTGAAAGGCCTCGTGGATGTATCCGGGGATTTGGCGAGGGTCCGTGACGAGCAGGGAGTGCTTGACGACCGGCATCGTGATTCCCGTGACGTCGGCCTCCTGGAAGCCGTCGGTGCCGATCAGGTCGCTGCGAACCTGGCCGGTCACGAAGACGGTCGGAACCGAGTCCATCATCGCGTCGGCAATCGGGGTTACGAGGTTGGTGGCTCCGGGGCCGGAGGTCGCAAAGGCGACGCCGACCCGACCCGAAGCCTTGGCGTAGCCCTCGGCGGCGTGCCCGGCGCCCTGCTCGTGACGGGCGAGGATGTGCTTCAGCTTGGAGTCATACAGCGCGTCATAGAGCGGTAAGCTGGCTCCACCCGGGATCCCGAAGACGTGCTCCACGCCCTCGTCGAGAAGGGCGGCACAAAGGGCGTCAGCGGCTCGCATCGAGCCGAGTCTAGCCGCAGAGAGCGATCTGCTTCAGGCGTTCCCTCACGGCGGCACGGCGCTCGCACCCGCCCCGCTCCAGCCGTCAGAGCACTGCTCGAACACGCGCGCCGCGAGGGTCGACTGGCTCACCCGATCCGGTTGCCCCCCTAGACTTTGCGGGGCAGGGAGTAGGACTTCGAAGCGAGGAGGATCGCCGAAGTGAGGCAGGGAGCCGGGTCGCCGAGTTCGGGCGACGCGGGCGAGACGGGCGCGCGGCTGGCCGCGATTACGAGCGGCCTGGCGATCGCTGCGGCTTTGTGCGTCATCGTTGGCCACCTTCTCAACGAGCTCGTGCTCGACGGCTCGATCGGCGAGCTCGACGCAAGGCAGGAGGCCAACACCTTCACCTGGGCGAGCACAGTCGCCGCCTTCGCGGGCGCCCTGGCGGCCGCGCTTCACGCGCTGCTTTTCAAGGCGCACCGCGTCAAGCTCGGGCTGATGGCCGCGGGGCTGGCGCTGATCTCCTTCGACGACCTCGTGCGCGTTCACGAACGGCTGGGAGGACGGCTTGCCGAGGGCCTGAACCTCCCGGATGCAATCGCCGAGGGCGCCGAGCTGCTGCTCTTCGGCCCGCTTCTGCTGGGGGTCCTGATCGTCGGCTGGATGCTGGTCGGCGAGCTGTCGGCCAGGCCCGCGAGCGCTCCGGCTTGGCCTCGGGCTGCTCGTCGTCGGCGTCGCGCTCGAGGTGCTCGGGGCACCGACCAGGGCGGCGGCGGAGGCCGGGGCCGACTGGTCGAACGAGCTGCGGATCGCGCTCGAGGAAGGCGTCGAGCTGGCTGGGCTGATCTTGATCGCCGGGACGCTGGTCGGCCTGCTGTGCGAGTCGCTGCTCCGACCGGCGGCCGACGCAGGGGCGGCGATCGAACGTGACCCCGCGCCCGACAGGGCCTCCGAGCACGCGGTCGGCTAGACCCGCGGTGCGCTCAGCTCTCCGCTGAGCTCGCCCGGTCGCCAGCTGGTGCGCGGCAGGATCGCGCGTCCGATCACCCGCTCGCGGTGTCGCTCGATGATCCCGAGCATCGAGCGCACGAGCTCCTCGCCGAGGTGATGTGGTACCAGCCCCAGCTCACGCAGCTTCGTGTTGGTGGCGTTGTAGTAGTGGCTCTCGGCCTCGATCCGCGGGTTCGGGTAGCGCTTGACCTCGACGTCTAGCCCCACCTCTCCCCCCGTCCGCCGAACCAGCTCGGCGAGCTCGGCGACCGAGAACTGCTCCGTGAACTGATTGAAGACGCGGAACTCGCCCAGCGCGGCGGGGTTGGCGACCGCCAGCTCGACGCACTGGAGCGTGTCGCGGATGTTGAGGAAGCCGCGCGTCTGCCCACCCTCGCCGTACACCGTCAACGGGTGGCCGATCACGGCCTGGACGCAGAAGCGGTTGAGCACGGTGCCGAAGTACTCGTCGTAGTCGAAACGGGTGACGAGCCGCTCGTCGCGGGCCGACGCCTCGGTCTCGATCCCATAGACGACGCCCTGGTTGAGGTCGGTCGCCTTGAGGCCCCAGATCCGGCAGGCGAAATGGATGTTGTGCGAGTCGTGGACCTTCGACAGGTGGTAGAGCGATCCGGGGAGCTTCGGGAAGGGCAGCGTGTCGGAGCGTCCCTTGTGCTCGATCTCGATATAGCCCTCCTCGATGTCGATGTTGGGAGTGCCGTACTCCCCCATCGTTCCGAGCTTGACCAGGTGGCAGTCCGGGACCCGGTCGCGGATCGCGAACAGCAGGTTGAGGGTGCCGATCACGTTCGTGTACTGCGTCTCGACCGCGGCCTCGCGCGAGCGCATCGAATACGGCGCCGAGGGCTGCTCGCCGTAGTGGACGATCGCCTCCGGGAGCGTCTCGGCGATCACGGGGTCGAGGAAGCTCCAGTCCTCGATCGAGCCGACGTAGGGCCGGATCCGCGCTCCCGATACCTCATGCCAGGCCTCGATGCGGTCCGCCAACGAGCCGATCGGGGTCAGCGAGCCGGTCGAGTTCTCGACGTGCCAGCGGCGGCGTGCGAAGTTGTCGACGATCGAGACCTCGTGTCCGGCGGCCGAGAAGCGCATCGCCGTGGGCCAGCCGAGGTAGCCGTCTCCTCCGAGGATCAGGATTCGCATAACGGGTCGCGGGAGCGTAGCCGAGGCTCCGGCGACCGGGTGGGCACCACCCGCCTCTATCCTGCGCCAGCCTCGATGACGCTCCCGCTCGCCGACCTCTTCCCGCCAGAGCTGACCGCGATCCGGATCGGTGGGCTGATCTTCGCCGTAGCGATCGCTGCCTTCGCGATCACCCGTAGTCGCGCGCTGCGAAACGTCGACGTGCTGATCCTGCTGCTGGCGGCGCTCGCGCTGGCCGTCGTCGCCGGCACCGAGCTGCTGGATGCCGTGCTC
>JACDBR010000159.1 GCA_013694825.1 Solirubrobacterales bacterium | reverse complement strand
GCTCTCAAGCGATCGCTACGGGCGTTAGCGGGCGGCCGGCGCGCCGGCGCGCACCCGCTCGAGCGCTTCGGCGATCCGCCGCACCCCCTCGTCGACCCGCTCGGCGGGAACGCTCGCAAAGGAGAGCCGGAAACTCGACTGGCCGCCCTCGAGCATGAAGTCGGGGCCGGCGACGAACGGCGCCCCGGCCTCCGCCGAGGCCGCGAGCAGCGCGACGCAGTCGACCTCCGCCGGCATGTCGACCCAGAGGAAGTAGCCGCCCTGCGGCAGCACGAAGCTGGCCTCTGGAATGCGCTCGTCGAGCGCCGCGGCGAGCGCGTCGCGGCGCCCGCGCAGCGCCTCGGTGACGAAGTCGATGTTCCGGGCGAGCGAGCCGCTTCGCGCCATCTCCCAGACGATTGACTCGGCGAGCATGTTGGGTGAGATGTAGCTCTCGCCGGCGCGCTTGGCGAGCGCGGCGATCACGTCCACAGGCCCGATCAGGTAGCCGACCCGGACCCCGGGGCTGACGGTCTTCGAGAACGAGGAGGCGTAGATCACCCGGCCCTCGGCGTCGTTGGCGAACATCGACTCGGGCGGCTCCGAGCCGAAGTGGACGAGCGCGTAGGGGTCGTCCTCGAAGATCGCGAAGCCGCTGTCGGCGGCGAGCTCGAGCAGGCGGTGTCGCTTCTCGCGTGAGAGCGTGCAACCGGCCGGGTTGTGAAAGTTCGGGATCACGTGGGCGAGCTTCGGCGAGCGACGGTCGCAGAGCTCCTCGACCGCCTCGATCTGCAGGCCGTCGGCCTCCAGCGGCACCCCCAGTCGCTCGGCCCCGGCGCGGGCCAGCAGGAGCAGCGTGCGGTCGTAGCTGGGCTGCTCGACGATCACCTCGTCGCCGGGCGAGAGCAGGTGGTCGAAGGTCAGCACCGCGCCCTCGAGCGAGCCGTTGGTGATCATCACCTGGCCGGGGTCCACGCCTTCGAACTCGGCGATCCACTCGACGAGACCCGGATGACCGCGGCCCGTGCCGTAGGAGAGGGCTCGCTGCCAGTCGTCGCGAAGCGCGCGTTCAGCCGCCTCGCGGACGATCTCCACGGGCAGGATGTCGGCGCTCGGGGCGCCGCGCGCGAAGGAGATCAAGTCGGCGGCCATCGGGGGCCGATTATAGGTCGGGCTTCCTCGCGCCGAACGGGCCGAGAGCTGCCCGGCGATCGGTTGCAGCAGGGCCGAGAGCAGTCATCAGGGCTCGAGAAACCGCTCCGAATCATGATCCGGGCGGGTTCCTGCAGGGAGCCGGACCCCCGGGGCTAGGCTAGTCGGATTGCTTGCGGGGAATGAGCGAGGGTTTTACGTTAGATGAGCATCAGGTTACGAGATCACAGGCGGCTGTTGGCGCTCGCGGCCTTCGCCTGCTTGGCGTGGGTACTGCTCAGCTCGCGGGCGGACGCCGCCAAGCAGCCGGACTCCTCGGACCCGAAAGCCCGGGGCGCCACGGCGGCCCGTCCCGATCGCCTCGCCGCCGCCAGGGGCGGCGCCCCGCCCAACATCCTGGTCATCGTCACCGACGATCAGCGCAAGCGCGGCAGCATGAGCGTGATGGACGACACCCGCCGGCTGTTCGCCCGCGGCGGCGTCACGTTTCCCAACGCCTACGTCACCACCCCCCAGTGCTCGCCTTCGAGGGCCTCGCTCTTCAGCGGTCAGTATGCCCACAACCACGGCGTTACCGACAACCAGAACTCGCCGAACCTTGACCCCGACGAGACCTTCCAGCGCTACCTAGACGAGAACGGCTACCGGACCGGGTTCTTCGGTAAGTACCTCGCAGGCGTCAACCGCCGCGAGGAGATCCCTCATTTCGACGAGTCCTTCATCGGGACCAACCCCGAGCACGCGACGCACGACCCGCGCCAGGACAGCTTCATCGCCGGCAAGGCGACCAGGTTCCTGCGCCAAGCCGAGGAGCGTGACAGAGCCCCATGGTTGCTGGTCGTCGGGTTTCGCAGCCCGCACAAGCCGTTCAAGCCCGAACGGCAGTACCGCAACGCACACGTTCCAGGGTTCGAGTCCAACCCTGCGACCGACGAGACGGACTTCTCCGACAAGAACCCGAGCCTGTCCAATGCGCAGGTGCCCGGCTACATCTCGCGCAGGAACCCGCGCGGACAGCGCCGGATGCTGCTCAGCGTCGACGACGGCGTCGAGCGGATCTTCTCCACGATGGAGAGGCGCGGCGAGCAGGACGCGCTCAGCTTCTACACCTCCGACAACGGCTACTACTGGGGCGAGCACGACCTGACCGGGAAGTTCCTCCCCTACCTCGACAGCCTGCGCGTACCGCTATTCATGCGTTGGCCCGGGGTGCTGCCCGAGAACACGACGGACGAGCGCCTGGCCGCCAACATCGACATCGCGCCGACGATCCTGCAGGCGACCGGGGCCCAGGCGCGGCACCAGATCGACGGGCGCTCGCTGCTGGCCTCCGGGTCGCGCGACTGGCTGATGTTCGAGGGCGCGCCGATCTCCAACCACGATGGTTGGCCGTCCTGGAGGCGCTCCTACTTCGACATGACCAGCCACTACTTCCGATGGCTCGACGACTTCGAGGAGCTCTACGACCTCGACTCCGACCCTTGGGAGCTTCAGAACATCGCCGGCGAGCGTCCCGATGAGGTAGCGCAAGCTCGCGCCAGGCTCGAGGCGGCGGCCGATTGCGCGGGCGCCTCCTGCCCTTGAGTCCTCAGCGCGCGGCTACCACCTAGCGGCACTCTGCCCCTTCGCAGTCACGCAGCTCGTCGAGGCGCGCGGCCAGCTCGGCGCGAACGGCTGCCGTTTGCGGCTCGTCATGCATGCTCTCGAGCTGCTTGGGGTCGGCCTGCATGTCGTAGAGCTCGCGCTCGCCGTTCTCGTACTCGACCCACAGCCAGTCCTCGGTTCGGAGTCCCTGGTAGAGGTTGGTCTCGATTAGGACGTCGCGCCCCCCTGATTCGGGGTCGGACAGCAGATTGCGGCCGTCGAGGACACGCCCCGGATCAGCGCCGGCGAGCCGGGCGATCGTGCGTCCCAGGTCGACGTTGACGGTCAGCTCGCTGCGCTTGGCCCCGGGTTCGACTCCCGGGCCTCTGACCATCAAGGGAACCTGGATCGACGGTTCGTAGGCGAGAGCCTTGCCCTCGGGCACTCGGTGCTCTCCGAGCAGGTAGCCGTTGTCGGAGGTGAAGATCACGAAGCTGCTCTGCAGCGCACCGGCCTCGCGCAACTCACGCACGATCCGGCCAACGCCTCGATCAACCGAGAGCAGCGAGGCCAGCCGGCAGCGATAGCGGCGCTTCGAGTTGGCGATCTCGTCCTTTCCCAGCGGGGCCAGCGCTCGGATCGATGCGGGCTTGTCGGAGACGTCGCGCTCGTTGAAGCTCGGGTCACGAGGCATCCGCGCGTTCCGGAAGCGCTTGGCGTCCCTCGGCGCCGGGTAGGCGGCTCGTTCGCAGCGCCGCGGAGGCTGACGGCGCGTCTGGGGCCCGGCGAGGTGCGGCGCCGTGTAGTCGACCTGCAGGTAGAGCGGAGGGCCCCGGCTGCCGTCCGGCCTGGCGTGGCGCCGGATCAGCCGCTGCGCCTGGCGGGTGATCAGGTCCTGCTTGAAGTCGCGCTTGCGCGCGCCGTAGCGCACGAGCTCGCCGTTCTCGTTCTGGACGTAGCCATAGACGTCTTGGACCGTGTGGCTCACCCCCGTGTACCACCGGTCCCACCCGGGCGGGATCGAGCGCTTGGCCCGGCCGAGGCCGTAGCCGTTGACGTACTTGCCGAGGTGGGCGGTGACGTAATCGCGCTGCTGCAGCCAGACTGGGAGGGTGTTGCGTTGGTTGGCGAAGTTCTCGAAGCCGCCGAACTCCGCCTTGGGGTTGCCGAGCACGCCATGGTTGTGCGCGTACTGTCCCGTCAGCAGCGTCACGCGCGACGGGCAGCACTCGGGCCAACTGGCGAAATGGTTGGTGAAGGTCGTGCCCCGGCGGCCGATCAGTCTGCGAGTTCGCTTCATCACTCGCATCGACTCGACCGTCTGATCGTCGGTCTGGATCACGACGATGTTGGGAGCCGCTCCAGCTGAGCCCTGGCCGGACGCCGAGTCGACGGACGGACTGTCGGTGAGCCGGACCGCCACGACCACCAGGAATGCAGACAGCGCTACGGCTCGTAGCAGGCGCTTGTGCCAGCCTCGGTTCTTGCTCGAGATCGAGATAGGACCGCGATCCTAGGCAGCAGCCGAGCGCGCGCGTCCTATCCGAGTGCCTCCGCGGCCAGCCGAGCGGTCTCCGTCGGGCTGGTCCCCACCCGCACCCCCCGCGCCTCGAGCGCCTGCTTCTTGGCCTCGGCGGTCCCCGAGGAGCCGGAGATGATCGCGCCCGCATGGCCCATCTGCTTGCCGACCGGGGCAGTGAACCCGGCGATGTAGGCGACCACGGGCTTGGAGACGAACTCGGCTATGAACTCGGCCGCACGCTCCTCGGCGTCGCCCCCGATCTCGCCGACGAGGACGATGCCCTCGGTCTCGTCGTCCTCCTCGAAGAGCTGCAGGACGTCGATGAAGTCCGAGCCGACGATCGGGTCGCCGCCGATCCCGACGATCGAGGAGTTGCCGAGCCCCGCCTGCTTGAGCTCGTTGCCGATCTGGTAGGTCAGCGTGCCCGACTTGGAGACGACGCCGATCGGGCCCGGCTCAAAGAACTGGGCGGGAATGATGCCGACGTTGGCCTTGCCCGGCGAGAGCACACCGGGGC